>JBGCDY010000694.1:0-4486 GCA_045105835.1 Chitinophagales bacterium | reverse complement strand
AAAACCCCTCGTTATTGATGCAAGTTTGTGGTATTTCACCTTATTTCATACTTCCCTTCTGAAACCTTGCGAATGTCCAATTCATAGATTTCGGTCAAGGCTTCCAATAATAATTCGGGATTGTTTTTGAGTATCGTAGCGTTTACTTTTCTTTCCAACAATGCATCGTTTTTGACGCTAATAGTCCAACCATATTCGTTTTGAAGGCGGTTGATGATGCTCTCTATCGTGGCGTTTTTGAAAATCAATTTGCCCGAACGCCAAGCAGTTATCAAATCTACATCAGCTTCCACCTTTTGAATTATTGCATTGTTCACAACAATCACTTGTTCTCCTATTTTCAGGTCGATAGGAATAGATTTAGTAGGAGATGATAAAGTTGCTTTTCCTTCTATTAAAGTCACATTAAAATTTTCTTTTCTGTTAGAAACATTGAAGGAAGTTCCCAAAACATGGATTGTCCCATTATCCGTAATCACTGCAAAAGGGCTTTTCTTATTATGAGTCACTTCAAAATAAGCCTCACCCTCCAACCATACATTTCTTCTGTAAAATTTACTCCAATTTTCCTTAGAAAAACGCAAGGTAGAATTGGCATTCAAAACCACTTGACTGCTATCGGGCAATACAATCTTTTGGGTCTGACCATAAAGCGTTGTGATTTTTTGAAGGGGAACAGGCTGCAAAGTTTTCCACAACCAAATTGCCATCAAAAACACCAAAAAGGTCGCTGCGACTCCCAAAAATTTGGCTTGTTTCCAGTCCAAATACCACTTTGGTTTACTGACCTTCTTTGACGCTATCTTTTTCTTTAAAGATTCCAGTTCATGCACTACTTCGTCGTCCGATGGCTGAAAAGACAATTGGAATACCAATGCTTTTGCCACTTCAAAAGTAGCTCTATGCACTTCGTTCTCTTCCAACCATTCACTCCAATACTGCTGACTTTCTGCTGTTGGAGTCAAACAATGTTGTTGGAAATGCTCAGAAGCACTCAAAGATTCAAGGGTAATTTCTGTTTCGTTTGTATTCATTGTGATAGAAGACGGTTTTTGAGGCCTTCTATAAGGTAGAGGGGAAATTGAAGGGGATTTACTATTGATTGGAGAGTTTTAAGTAATTTTCATGAGATTTTTTCTCAACTTACTGATGGCACTAAAAATTTGATTGTACACCGTTCGTTTGGTTTTGCCTGTATTTTCTGCAATTTCTTCATAACTCAAGCCTTCAAAAAAACGAAGCTCCAAAACCTTCTTTTCTTGTGTAGGTAATTCATTAAGGGCAGATTGCAGTTCTTTTTTTTGAGATAGGGTATTCTGAAATTTGATGAGCAATTCTTCGTAGGAAGGAGTGCTGGGGGTGGTATTTTCTTCCAATGCATTTCTTGTAAGAAGGTTTTTCTTCTTCAATTCGGTCAGCATTTTTCGATAAAAAGATTTGCGGAGGTAGGCATTCCAATACTTCACTTCGCCCAAATTCGATTTTTTTTCCCAAAGCTCCAAAAACAAAGTTTGAATGGCATCTTTGGTCAATTCCTTGTCTCTACTCATTTTGAAGCCCAATGCAAACAATAACCTGTAGTTCGAGTGAAAGATTTCCTCGAATTTGGTTTTGTCCAGACTTGTTTTTCTTTTCAGGTTCAAAGCAGTATTTTAGCCACAAATTAATGAAAAATAAAGATAGGTTGGCAATATTGAGTGGGTAAATAAGAAGTGAATGAAAATTTAAATGAGGATAAAAATCAAAAAGTCACTTCATTATCAGTTTTTTATGAAACGATATTTGTAATTGATTTTTGAAGCATTTGTAAGTATCATTATCATTTTTTTTGCACAAAAATCAAATTCCCCAACAAATCAGGTTTTCAAAACAGGTACACAAAATATGAAAGGAATCATCATTGGTGGCGGAATTGCAGGATTGACCACTGCTATCGCCCTCCAAAAAATCGGCATTCAAACGACAGTCTATGAGGCTGTTCCCGAAATCAAAACCGTTGGTGCGGGTATTTGGATGGCTACCAATGCCATGCAGGTTTTTGGTCATTTGGGTTTTGCTAGCCGCATTGAAAAAGAAGGTATGTCTCTCAATAAGGTGGCAATTGCAGATGAAAGCCTAAGGGTGATTCAAGCTACGAATATGGAAAATATTCGACAAAAATATGGTCACAGTATCACCGCTATTCACCGAGCAAAATTGCAGCGCATTTTGTTGGAAGAACTCGGAAATGAAAATGTGGAACTGGGTAAAGCACTGCAATCTTTTGAGGAAAGGAAAAACAGCATTCTTGCACACTTCAAAGATGGCAGTAGTGCGGAAGCAGATTTTTTGATTGGTGCAGGCGGCATTCACTCCAATGTCCGCAAACAATTGTTTCCCAATGTAAAATACCGTTATTCTGGGCAAGTTTGTTGGCGAGGAGTCACCCATTTTGAACTCCCTCCCTCCTACCAAAAAGCGACTATCGAAACTTGGGGCAATCAAATTCGCTTCGGTTTTTCTGCCATTGCAGCCAATGAGGTCTATTGGTTTGCGGTCAAAACAAGCCCTCCTGATAGGCAAGATGACAGGGCAACTTTGAAGGAATACCTCTCCAATATGTTTGAGAATTTTAATGCCCCTATCCCTTCCATTTTGGCTGCTACGCCTCTCGAAAAAATCCACAAAGCGGATATGTACGACTTCAAACCGATTCCGAAATGGCATCAAGGAAGGGTTTGTTTGATTGGAGATGCGGCTCATGCGATGACTCCCAACATGGGGCAAGGTGGCGGTCAGGCGGTGGAAGATGCTTACTTTTTGATGAAAAGTTTTGAAGCAAATCAAGGTGCTGATTTCCCTTCTATATTCGCTCATTTTCAAAACAAACGCTTCAAAAAAGTGAAGACAATTGTGAATACATCTAAACAGATTGGAGACATCGCCCACCTTAAATATGGGCGTGGTTTGCGGAATTTTCTGTTTCGGTTGATGCCTGCGAGTTTGGCGGAGAAGCAAATGGAGGTAGTTTATGGGATTGATTATTGAAGGTGTATTGAGAAGACAGAGAGCTTTGACGCATTTCTCATGCCATAGGCTTGGAGGAAAATATTCCTATTCATTCTATTGGTGCTGAAATATCCTTGAAGGATATCTATGCTTTTATTGAGTTTTCGGGAGGTGTGCAGCGGAAGATGGATTTGTGATTTATTTTTTCCTATAGGCATTTCATAATAACCGCTACTCCTTTTTTTAGTTTTCTCCTTTGTTGGCTACTACCTTCTTCCTCCTCATTATCTGATAGCTGCATTGCCTCAATACCCTAAAGTTAGAACCCGACTAAATATAGAGAATTTTACCAAGATTTTAAGGAATTAATCAACCATATTCCTCCAAAAAATCCCTAACTTAGCATCTCCAAAAAATGAAAACCACATACTTGGTTTTCAGCTATTTCTATTAACAAAATCCGTCTGATGTCCTTCAACTGCCATCCACTGTCAGTCGTCCAACATCAGTCGTCCAATAAATAAACAGCCATGCCCGAATTTTGTCACCTCCATTGTCACACCCAATATTCCCTACTTGATGGCGCAAGCGACATCGGCGTAATGATGGACAAAGCCGTCAGAGACGGTCAAAAAGGGGTTGCCTTGACCGACCACGGGAATATGTTTGGCGCATTCAAATTTGTAGCCGAAGCCAACAAAAGGGGCATCAAACCCATTGTGGGCTGTGAGTTTTACATGGTCAAAGACCGTCACAAACAAAGTTTTTCGAGAGCCAAAGGCGAAAAAGATATACGCTACCACCAATTGATGCTTGCCAAAAACCAAGTTGGCTACCACAATCTCGTCAAATTGTGTTCATTGGGCTATATTGAAGGAAAATATGGGAAATATCCCCGCATTGACAAGGAATTGATACTTCAATACAATGAAGGCATCATTGCCACCTCTTGTTGTATAGGGGCAGAAGTTCCACAGTTGATTCTCCAGAAAAGACACGAAGAAGCAGAAAATGCATTGAAGTGGTGGCTGGATATTTTTGGGGAAGATTATTACATCGAAATCCAAAGACACAGAGGACTCGAAAACATCGACCAATCGGGAGTCAGTCAAGAAGACATCAACCAGCATCTGTTGCGACTCGCCAAAAAGCACAATGTCAAGGTTATTTGTACGAATGACAGCCATTATGTAGAACAAGATGACTCTGATATACACGATATTTTGCTCTGCGTCAATACGGGGAATTTATTGGAGGAAACCAAACGCTTCAAATTTCCTTCCAATGAATTCTACTTCAAAACGCAGGCAGAAATGGGTAAACTGTTCCATGATGTGCCTGTGAGTTTGGACACAACGATGGAAATTTTGGACAAAATCGAGCCGCTTCAATTGGCACGAGATGTACTGCTTCCTGCCTTTCCGATTCCCAAAGGTTTCGAAACCCAAGATGATTTCCTCCGGCATCTCACCTACGAAGGGGCAAGAAAACGTTATGG
>JBGCDY010000693.1:0-1432 GCA_045105835.1 Chitinophagales bacterium | reverse complement strand
ACTGCAATTGCCCTACTGTATTGAATAGTAGCAATTCAATGCCTTGTTTGGAAGCCAAATCTGTTCCTATATCAATGTTTAGGAACTCTTTTGCAGGGTTGGGGTAGATTTGAAGGGAAGGGTAAACGGGATTGGCTTGAATGGAGGTTGTGCCTACTTCAATGATAACCAAAGCATTTCTTGCTCCTGTCCACCACCAATTTGTAGTTTGATAGTGAATTGTATCTACTCCAATGAATCCTTCATTGGGAGTATATTCAATAGATTGTCCATCGATAACTGCTGTTGTGCCAAAATTAGCTGTTTGTGTGATGCTAACAAATAAACCACTACAACAGTCATTTTCTAATACTGGGATTGTAACAGAGGTATTTAAGTGAGTTTGAGTAGTGTCGTTTTGTGTATTAAATTCTGCTGCATAAAGAAAATCATCAATTAATCCACAATCCAAACTACAATCTCCCTGTACAATGACTAACCTACTTACAGATGCAGTATTACCATTCTTATCTGTGGCAGAGTAAATGACAGCGTAAAGGCCTGTTTCATAAGTACACACACTATCTCCTTCTCTTATGACCTCTATAGTTCCATCTGTATCATCTATGGCATTTGCGCCAAATTCATTGTAATATTCATTGCAAGGAACCGTTATAGTTGGAGGTCCCAAAAGAGTCACCACAGGTGGAATTGTATCTTGTTGAGCAAGAACCACATTGAAGGAAAAGAAAGAAAAAGAGGCGAGGAGGAAAAAGGAATAACATAAATTTTTCATAGCAAAATCAGTTGTGATTTGGGTAAAACAAAAGTGAATGAAAAATTTAGCAGAGTTTGTCAAAGAATCCTTAATGCTAATATATTGTTTCTTTTTCACAAAAGCAAATACTACAATAAGGACTTTGAAGCCTCATAATGTTTTACCCACACCCCAAATCACTTTTCGAGATGCCATCATTGTTCGGAAAACAATTACCAGAAGGCAAACTTTCTGGTACATAACGCTGCAAATTGGGGTCGTACAATCCGTTTTCGATGAAGTCGCTGATGTCACGAATCTCTTGCTCGTTTAGTCCCAAAGGCACAAATTCGGCTGCCAATTGACTTTGAGGAACATCCGTTTGAGAAGCAACAGCCTCGTTTTTGTAGCGCACTACTTCTTCGACTGTATTGAAAGTGCCACCATGTCCATAAAAGGGCGAATCTTTGAGGTTGTAGAGTTGTGGGACTTTGAACTTGTACATGTCATCGGCTTGTTTGGTGAAACCACCACGACCTTGTTTGTCTGCTTCCGTTGGACCATCACCATAGACTCCAAAGCCCTGCAAGTCGTTCATTCCCAAAGCATGAAACTCCATCGAATTGAGAGCTGCACCTGTGTGGCAACTATTACATTGAGCTTTTCCAAAAAACAAAATCGCCCCTCTTTTTTGGG
>JBGCDY010000692.1:0-2281 GCA_045105835.1 Chitinophagales bacterium | reverse complement strand
GTGTATTACTCTTTGCAGCGACTCCTCAAAGCTCGAATGTGGAGCGACAAATTGAGTTCGATTCACTTTTGGGGCTGGCAATTGATTATTGTAGCCGCCGCCATTAGTTTGCCTTTGGGCTATACGTCGGGCAAGGAATATGCCGAATTGGAATGGCCTATTGACATTGCGATTACGCTCATTTGGGTCATTTTTGGTCTGAACATGATGATGACCATTTTCAAACGACGAGAAAGTCATTTGTATGTAGCCATCTGGTTTTACATCGCTACTTGGGTCACGGTAGCCATGTTGCACATCGTGAACAGCATGGAGTTGCCTTATACTTGGTTCAACAGTTACTCCGTATATGCAGGCGTACAAGATGCCTTGGTTCAGTGGTGGTATGGTCACAATGCAGTGGCATTCTTCCTGACCACACCTTATTTGGGGCTAATGTACTATTTCGTTCCCAAAGCCGCCAACCGACCCGTTTATTCCTATCGACTATCTATTATCCATTTTTGGGCATTGATTTTTATTTATATATGGGCAGGACCGCATCACCTGCTGTATAGTTCACTTCCTGATTGGGCGCAATCACTTGGTACAGCATTCTCTATCATGCTGCTTGCACCTTCTTGGGGGGGAATGATCAATGGTTTGCTGACCCTCAGAGGTGCTTGGGACAGGGTGCGAAGTGATCCTACTTTGAAGTTTATGGTGGTGGCGATTACCGCTTATGGTATGGCTACTTTTGAAGGGCCGATGTTGTCTTTCAAGAATGTAAACGCCATGAGTCACTTCACCGATTGGACGATTGCACACGTTCACATAGGCACTTTGGGCTGGAATGGATTCCTGACCTTTGGAGTCTTCTACTGGATGATTCCCAAAATCTTCAAAACCAAATTGTACTCCCAAAAACTGGCAAATGTCCATTTTTGGATTGGCACAATGGGAATTCTTTTCTACACCATCCCATTGTATTGGGCAGGCTTTACCCAAAGTTTGATGTGGAAACAATTCACACCCGATGGCTTCCTTCAATATCCCAACTTCTTAGAAACGGTCACACAGATTTTGCCGATGTACATGATGCGCTCTTTAGGCGGTGGCTTGTACTTGACAGGTTTTATCATCATGATGTACAACATTTTTAAGACCGTCAAAGCAGGTAGTTTACTTGAAAACGAGGCTGCCGAAGGCTTGCCAAGAGAAGTGGTCATGGCACAAACACATGAAGGCGGACACTGGCACCAATGGATCGAAAGAAGACCTGCACAAATGTTGTTTTGGAGTTTGGTAGCCGTAGCCATTGGAGGGATTATCGAATTGGTGCCCACCTTTATGGTCGAAAGCAATGTCCCCAAAATCGCCAGTGTGAAACCCTATACCCCTCTCGAATTGCACGGTAGAGACATCTATGTACGGGAAGGATGCTATACCTGTCACTCTCAAATGATTCGTCCATTCCGCTCAGAAACAGAGCGATATGGTGAGTACTCCAAATCTGGTGAGTTCATTTATGACCACCCTTTCCAATGGGGTTCTAAGCGAACAGGGCCCGACCTTCACCGAATAGGTGGCAAATACCCTGATGCTTGGCACTACAACCACATGTTTGACCCCCAAAGTATGTCGCCTGGTTCTATCATGCCGCCTTATCCTTGGCTCTTGGTCGATGCTTTGGACATCTCTACCACGCCTGCCAAAATACGGGCAATGCAAAAACTGGGGGTTCCTTATCCTGAAGGGTACGACCAAAAGGCGAATGAGGATTTGAGGAAGCAAGCGGAGGAGATTACCCAAACTTTGAAGGAGTCAAAGATTGAGACGGTAAGTGACAAGGAGATCATTGCTTTGATTGCCTACTTGCAACGAATGGGAACGGATATTAAGAAGGTGGATTAGTGGATTGGTGACTGGTGTACTTGAATAGTAATTAGTTACAAATCACCAGTACACCAGTACACCAGTACACCAGTCACCAGTCACCAGCCCACGAATTATCAATCACCAATCACCAATCACCAACAAAATTATGTATAAAAACGTATTGCGTTCGATTACGGACATAGAATTTTTGCCAGTAGTGGCTTTGGTCATTTTTGTAATGTTTTTCACGGGTTTGCTGCTGTGGACATTCTTGCAGCGGAAGGAGCATATAGACAAGATGGCGAGTTTGCCATTGGAGGAAGAATAGGGAAAACAAATGCAAGTTTCAACTTCAAATTCAAAAAAAATGAGAGATAAAATCTTCAAAATAATGGGCTTTGTGGTCCTGTTGCTCTTCAATGGG
>JBGCDY010000691.1:0-2966 GCA_045105835.1 Chitinophagales bacterium | reverse complement strand
TCTCCAAAAGCAGAAATAAAATGTTTGATGCGCCCTGTCACCACCAATTTGGGTGGGTATAAGGAAATAAACCGAACAGTATCTCCCAAAATATAGCCCCACAAGCCTGCATTGTTGCTGATAATAATGGCATAATTCACCCCCACCTCCACTTCTTTGATGCTTAACCTTGTTGGATTCTTTTCAAAAATTTCATTGGCAGGTACAAACTCATAGAAAATTCCAGAATTGACCGTCAACAATAAACCCTCCTCCCGAAAATCATTTTGGTAGGCAATCAAGCCTTCTGAAGCTGCATACAATTCGAGGTAGTCCACTTTCCCACCAATCGTCTCCTCCATTTTGGCTTGGTATGGTGCAAAGTTCACGCCACCATGTACGATTAATCGAAAGTCAGGAAACAGTTCCTTTGCCTTTTTGCCACTTTTTTCGGTCAGTCTTTCAAAAAACATTTGCATCCATGGAGGGATTCCACTGACCATCGACATATCGTATTGAAGTACCTCTTCGATGACTGCCTCCAATTTTTCTTCCCAGTCTTCAATGCAGTTCATTTCGTAATTGGGAATTTTGTTTTTCTGCAAATAATTGGGAATGTGGTGGTTCACTATTCCAGACAAACGCCCTGTTTTGACACCATTCGCTTCAATAAGCGCAGGGCTTCCCGACAAAAAAACCATTTTGTAGTCCGTAAAAGTCGCCGAAGATTGGGTTTGATGGACATAGTGCAGAAGCATGGTGCGGGTCGATTCGATGTGATTGGGTATCGAAGCTTTGGTGACAGGTATGTATTTTGTGCCCGAAGTTGTCCCAGACGTTTTCGCCAAATAGATGGGTTTTCCCCTCCACAGAATGTCTTTTTCGCCAGCTACCACTCGCTCTATATAAGGTCGAAGCTGTTCATAATCCCTCAAAGGAACTACCTCTTTGAAGTCATTGTAAGAACGGATTTCATTGAAGTGATGGTCTTTGGCAAAAGCTGTTTTATCAAATGTAGTATTCACCAGATTGGTCAAAACATTCTGTTGACAAGCAATCGCTCGATTACTTTCCGCTTCTGTTTTTCGGACTGTGCGGGCAGCCCACATTTTGGCAATAGCAAATTTTAGATTCATTGGTGGATGAAAATTAAATTCATAAAGGCTACTGAAGTTTTTGAAACTTCGGTAGTCTGGTTTGGAAAGTTAAAATTATCAGACTAAGTAATAGGACAAATTTATTTTAACAATTAAAATTTTCTAACTCCATGTTTGTCAAGTGAGTTTTTAATTTTAATTCTCATTTTAATTTTAATTTTGATTTACTACTTAATCCATCAAATCTACAACATCTTTGATTTTTTTTCTCAAATTTTTCCAAACCGAAAAATCCATGCGTCTAAAATGGGCGAAACAACGACAATAACATTTTTTTAAAAAGCTTAAATACCTCTTATCATGACAAATTCAAAAAACATCCTCAACCAAATATTCACATTGATTGCCCTTTTCATTTTGACCACATTATCTATCAGTCCTATATCAGCCCATACATTAGATGTGGAAATGACACAAACCCAAATCTCCAACCAAATTGCAGTAGAAAACGATTTCACCAACACCATTAGCCCTTTCACTCCAATGAATCCAAGCTTTTACAGCCCTGCTGCAATGGGCATCAAAATAAAAATCAAGATTATCATCATTATCAAGAAGAAAAAGAAAAAAGGTGTAGTGGAAGCGATGGGTATCAGGGTATTGGCAGGTGACAAGAATACAGAATTGAAGGAAAACGAAATTTTGATGGAAATGTCAAGAGAAGGAAACAACATTCTCATGCAGCCAATTCGTGGCACACATTCCAACAGTATTTTGATTATTCCACAAGGCTTCAAAGTAAGCAAAGAAGTATCCTTGAAATTGGGTAGCAAACGACCTTTGACATTGAAGGCTGCACAAAAAGGAATTAGAGTCAATACTTTGGGCAATTTTGAGATTCAACGATAAATATTGAACTACCTTCTTTTGAAGTTCAAAAAATGAGCCTCCATTTTACTGCAATTGTAAAATGGAGGTTTTGCTATTATATACAGCCTACAAAAGTTTTGAAAACTTTTGTAGGCTTTTCAGTCATAGGTTATTCACTCCTGCCTGTTTGAACCTAAGTAGTCCTCAAGCCAATATTCGTTCCATCCATTTTTTGAGGAAAGGTAAATTGTTTTGATTTTTTTCTTTCCTTTTTTCCAAAGCCAAAAACCCATGCGTCTAATAGGGTGACACAACGATGGTAAGACTTCAACAAACAAAAAGTAAGTAGTACTAACACTGTCCAAAAAATCAACAATAATTTAAAAACAAACTTAAATACCTCATTACCATGACAAATTCACAAAACATCTTCAAACAAGCATTCACATTAGTAGTTCTTTTCGCTTTGACTACATTAAGCCTTCAAAACGTATCCGCTCACACAACAGATACAGGCTTTAATTACAATCAAACAGACCTACAATTTGCAGTAGAAAACAATGATTTCACCAATACGGTTAGCCCTTTCGCTCCAATAGCTTCCAATTTTTACAGCCCTGCTGCAATGGGTATCAAAATAAAAATCATCATTATTATCATCATCAAGAAGAAGAAAAAAGGAGTTGTGGAAGTAGTCGGAACAAGGGTTGCAAAACAGGGCATGAAAACACAATTGAAGGAAAATGAAATATTGGCGGAAGCTACAAGAGATGGCAAGGACTTTTTCCTTATGCCTTTGAAGGGAGTATATGCAAACAGTGAATACGGTTTCCCACCGAGCTTCAAAGTATCAAAAGAAGTATCTGCAAAATTGGGTATTAGAGTTCCTTTCGGATTGAAGGCTTCAAGAATTATAATGGGTGTAAATAAAAAGGGAAGTTTTGCGATGAAAGACTTAGAGGCAGAGGATAGAGTAAAATAAATTAAAGCACTCTCATTTTAAAGACTAATTTTGAAGTG
>JBGCDY010000690.1:0-5144 GCA_045105835.1 Chitinophagales bacterium | reverse complement strand
CATCCAAGGTCACTACTTGGTTAACAACATTCAACTTATGTTTATTATTGACCACGTTCATTTACTTTATTTTGCCAAATGAAACACAGATTAAGCAGATTCTCCAAATGATAAAGCGCTTTATCATCAATTAGGCAAACTAAAAAAGAACATTTTGAATTGCAGAATTTGATACCTTCAAGCATCACACCTCCAACACATCATCAATCTTTCTCATCAATTTACTTGTCTCGGTCAATGCCACAATGATTTTCTGATAGTGTAGGATGTCTTCAAAATCCAATTCCCTGCCCACACGGTCTTTCAGCCATTTTTGTGCAGGTTGGTATCCTCCAATGTAAAATTCCCAGGCTAGCAAAGGCACGGTATCAAAATACTGCTCATCATTGACCCAAACTTTGCCCTGTGTTTCGTCAATCGCTTCATAACCAATGCTTCGCTTGGTCATTTTTCGGGTGATGATGTTGTCGCCGTCTTGTGGATAAGAAGTGATAAATTCCTCCAATTTTTCACTCTCCAATAGGTGTAAAGCCCGCAACTCACCTCCCAAAGCGACCAATTTCCAAAAGGTTTCGACATTGGAGGGATAGGGCACTCTCGGAAAGTCTATCTTTAAAAACTCCTTGTATTTCTCCCGATAATTGGGCGAGTGCAATACGGTATAGATATAGTCCAATAAGTCTATTGGGGCGTAAGTGCCTGCTTGTTCTTCTTTTTCAGGGGTAAAAGTTAAACCCAGTTTTTGAGAGATTTCTGCAAGGATTTGTGGGTTGAGATTGGGTTTTCGAGGGGAATCATTGAAGATATTGGAGGATGTGGTTTCGTAGAGGTAGAGCGGGAAAACAGTAGTACTATCAAGTGAAGACATCACATCTTTTGTTGTTAAAGAATTAACTATAAAATATGTAGATGCTCCATCTCTATTATTTCTAATTAGACACAACCCATAATTATCTTTTGCAAAATTTTGCATTAGAGATTTTCGAGAGTCTCCTCTGGGGATTATTTGAGTAATTCTATCTAATGGATAATAGGTATATCGAGTATCAAAAACCCGATAAGTTACAGGAAGAATATCATTATAATTAGGAGTTGAAAAAAGGTGTCTTTGATTTTTAATAATCCAGTCTTTAGTTTCCTTGAAGTTATATTTTTGTAATATTTCATAATCGTTAAGATTTTTAAAATCTGTCAGCATTTCTTCAACATCAGATATTGTAAAGTGATTCTTTACCAATAAATTGTCTTTCCTAAATTTTATACCACTTCCCTTTTTATCAAATAACTCTAAAGTGTGAAAGTGTTTTTCGTAGTCTTTTTTTAGAGAAAAATCTTTTGGAATAAAAAAGTAACTTTCTGGTAAACACCTTAATTTTTTCCAATTGATTTTACTCAATACATTTTTTCGTAGAAAGGAATACTTATCTATTCTTTTTCCTTGTAAATCAAAATGGAAAACATCTGCATTTTTCTTGCGTCCCTTTAATTTAGACTTAATGAAAATATTAATTGATACTCCTTGCTGAATATCAAATACATTTTGGTCAGGAGAACCGTCGGGCGTAGTTTCCTTTTTCTTGGCATTTCCATGTAAGTCTAAAATGTAGATTTTATCGAAAGATTGGAGGAGATGTTTGCGCATTTGACGGTGGGTGATGCCATCAATAAAGCTATTGTTGGAAATATAGGCTAAAATACCCTCTCCATTTTTGTCAATAAAGTGCTGTCCATAGCGAATGAATTTAATGTAATCATCTGATAAAGAATTTAAATTCTGTTCTTGCAAATCCTTTTTGTAATCCTTCATCAATTCTTCAATCCACTCCGATTTATTGGAACTACTCACCGAATAAGGTGGATTCCCCAAAACCACCATCACAGGCGCATCTCGTTTGATGTGGTTGGCTTCGTTTGCCTCTGCACTCAGCCAACTTGCAAAGAGTGTTCCTGTATCGGGATGTGCTTCTTCAAGAGAATTGGTCAGGAAAATTTTGAAACGTTGTTGGCTTTTGGCTTGATAGCCTGTTTCTTGCAGTAGCAAATCGAGCTTGAGATGCGCCATTGCATAACTCGCCATCAATAGCTCAAAACCATTCAGGCGAGGAATCAAGTCTTTTTCGACATAGCCACTCCACAGCCCTTTCATGGATTTGAAATACTTAGCATAAATGTGTTTGACCACCTCGGCAAGGAAAGTACCTGTACCCGTAGCAGGGTCGAGAATTTGGACTTTGTGGACTTCTTTTTCGATTTGTTTGTAGCCCGTTTTGGAGCGTTTGTCACGGATTTGGGAATTCAGTTTGATTTTGGTTTTGGAGGTGTCTGCCAATCCTTTTTTCAGTCCAAATTCCGTTTTTAAAATATCGTCCACCGCCCGCACAATGAATTTGACGACAGGTTCGGGCGTGTACCATACGCCTCTTGCCTTCCGCAGCTTGGGGTCGTATTCTGCCAAGAAGTTTTCGTAAAAATGGATGATTGGGTCACGCATTTGTGTTGCCTTTCCGAAATTGGTCAAAATCGCCTTGACATCCGTAGCCCGAAAAATATCCGCCAATGCCGTGACAATCCACTCAATACGGCTGTCCAAGTCATAGCCCGAAATATACTGAAAAAGCTTGCGCAAGAAAGGATTGGACTTGGGAATTAGACTGGCAGCCTCTTGCCTCGAAAAATCATTCAAGGTCGTGTCGTGCAGCCTTGCCGCAAACATTCCATAGGCAATCGTTTGGGCATATACATCCGCAAAATCTTTGGGTCGAATATCGTGGATGAGAATCTCTTTGAAGGCAGTCATTTGTTCTCTTAGCGTACTGTTTTGCTGTGTTTCTTCATCACTAATCAATGCTTTTTCAATGACTTGCGCCAGCATTTTTGCCTTGCCTGCCATCATTTTGGAGAGCTTGGATGCAGATTTGATGCTCTGTCCTACATGTGTGCAAAAATCCCGTATCAAAGTCTGAAACGCTTCAAAATTTTCTCTCTTGGGAACAATTCCTCCATTTTGAATTTCTGCAATCGCAATTTTGGTCACAAATTCACCATTGATATACAGGTGAAAATCCAAGTAGTCCGTAAAAATCAAATTGTCCAAAGAGGCTTTGTAGCGGTTGAATTGCTCTTTTAGCGTCTTACTCTTCAAATCTATCCCAATGTCTTTTGCTTCGATATAGCCAATGGGAATGTCTTTTTTAGTAATCACATAATCAGGTGCGCCACAGGCAATTCGGGCAGGTTCATTTGTTACCAAGACTTCAGGGGCAAGCTCTTGGAGGACATTTTGAAGGTCGCCTCGATAAGAATGTTCTCTGGAAATACCTGATTGGTAGCGTTTATTCAGCGTTTCAACGTATTGATTTAGTTTCATATAATTGGAGTGAATATTCCCTTTCCCATTTGATTTGTTAGGAATGGCAAATAAGTGTTTAATTATGGGCGAAAATTACAATATACATTTGATTTCTCCAAATAATGAACTACATACACATTGTAAATCCACAGAAATCACCTATCCTCCCACCAAAGCAAAACCCGCCCAATCCATTGGCTCCATCGCTCCATCATTTATCAGCTCCAATTTTGCCTTGCGCAAAGCCTGTGCATAATTCTCTCCCTCCAATATGTACCGAAACAAAGCTTGAGTCAATCGACTTGTACTGTCTTCTGGTACTTTAAAAAGCGAATAAACAATGTTACTTGCTCCTGCATACAAAAATCCCCGATTCAATGCCATCATTCCTTCCCCTACCTTCAATTCTCCAACTCCGCTCTCACAACTACTCAAAACCACCAAATCTGCATTGAGGTTCAAGTGATAAGTTTCGGAAGTATGCAAAATATAATCATCAGATTCTATGGATGCTGTTGATGCTTTATGGATTCTTGATGGGTACTCAGTAGATGCTAACTCTTCTTGCCTGACTCCTGACTCCTGACTCCTCGCACCTGATGGAGCAAGATGAATCCCTGACAAAGTATTCTTACTCGTTTCTTGGAGAAAACCATGCGTAGAAATCAGAACGTATTTGTAACCTCCAATATGTTCCTGCAAATTTTGCTTATTGGCTTGGTCGTAAAAAAGTGCAATTGCTTCTTTTCCTTGTTCTTCAAAAAGTTGATATACCTCTTTCACCTCCACTTCCGTTTCCTCCAAGTCCTGCAATGCTGCTGCTTCATTTCCAGATGATTTGAGGATACGCCTTTTTCGTTCTTGTTGCTTACCACTGCTTTTGACCACATAGCCTTCTTTGACTTCACTACCGTTTTTCCCTCCAAAATGAACGGGTGCTAAACCAAAAAAACTATCTACTTGCTCACCTGTTTGCTGCTGTCTTTGGTGGCTATGGAGCAGCAAAGTAGCGGAATAGTGATAGCTGATGTCAAAATCTCGAATCAAGTAAGGTAGGTTTTCAAAGTTTTTGATGTCTGTTATTTGGTGTTGATTGAACAGCACATCGAAGGGAACATAATACAATTCTCCGTGTGGAATAATAATGAGTTTGGAGCTTTCTTGAAGGAAATCCCAAACAGGTTGTAGCAATATGTCAAAAAGTTGTGTAGCAGATTTTATAAACTCACTAACATACCCCAACTGAATGTCACCTTGTAATTTTTCAATGAGGTTAGAGAAATCAGCTGGTTTTTCGATGGTTGTGATTTGGTAATCATTGGAGGTGATGGCGAAAATGTAGATTTTATCCTTTCCAATGTGGTAGGAGAGTATAATTGCTGAACTGTTGGATTGTGTTATTGTTGTATTGTTAAATTGTTGTATTGTTGTGTTTGTTTCTTGGAGGTACGATTGAAGGTCTTGAATAGAAGCTGTGGTAATGGAGTATTTCAGTTGGTGGTATTCGGGATAATCGACTTCAAACTTTTCAATTAAAGCATCGTATTGTTGTTTTTGTTTGAAGTGTTGGCTTTGAAGTTGGGAAATCAACGCCTCCTCTTTCTCATTGCCATTCACCTCTTGTTTAGAGATACTGCTTTCTAGTTCATTGAGTTTACTTTGGAATTCTTTTTCTTGTTCCAAAAGAACAGTTGGAATCTTGGCGAATGCTTTGGCTTCGTTATTTTTAAGGTTGGAAAGCAGTAAAATTGCTTTGCATTGCTCGGAAAAATTAAAAACCAAAGCTTTGACCTGT
>JBGCDY010000689.1:0-2611 GCA_045105835.1 Chitinophagales bacterium | reverse complement strand
TGGAAAAAAAAAGAACAATTGAGGCTTGTATAAATTTTAGATAAATGATTTACAAACACATCACCCAAGCATGGCAACCCAAAACCTTCTCCACTCCCGAACTTCAAGCAAAACACGAAGCCAGAGCAAAAGAATGTGGAGATTGTGAATTTGCCCAATATACAGGTCCATACTCCAAACCCGAGGGAGGAGTGGGATTACTATTTAGATGTAGCATTTGTCGAGGAAGTTTGCACCAAAAAACCCGCAGGAGTGGCGAATCTTGTCCAGTAGGGAAGTGGTAAACAAAAAAAATCCAAACACATACCCACAATTTCAAAACATTGTTTTATATTCGCACCATGCTACCCTCAACAAAGTAGCAAGGTTCAAACATCCAAACTGTTGAAAAATGGAATTATTCTTATAATTTCACACCTCAAAGGGGGGAGACTATCTGATTTAGGCTGGGAAGCTTGAACCGCTCAGATACGCTCTCCCCTTTGTGCATTTATCATACTGTTATGACAGAGCAAATTATCAGTCCAATTGAAAAAGTAGTCGTCCTCAAAGAGTCCGAATTCCAAGCCCTGCAAGAAAAGGCAGCACGATTGGATAAGTTTTTGGACATGGAACGTTGGGAGCAACCCGCCAAGATGCTCACCACCGTCGACCATTGTATCATTCATTTGGCAACCGATGAAGAATGGGTCGAACAAAACCGCCACAGTAAGGGCAAAATGGGGGAGCGGTTGCGTTTCTTCCAAAAGTCTTTGGCAGACTTGTTGTTTCCTGATTGTCGATTGTATTGAAAGACTTCAAAAAAAAATCCCCCAAGTGGTATACTTGGGGGATTTTTTGGTTTTGGTGGGGAGTGGGGTTTATTCTAAAGGTTTTATTGAAAAAATCCATTTAGAATCTAAATACTGAGTTTTAATCAGTATTTCATTAAAAAACTCCTTTTCTTCAAAGTCTTGTTGTTCTTCAATTTTATGAGAACAAAAATCAAGGTGACTTTCATTGATGAAAAAGTTAATACCTCTCCCGTCCTTCCTTTTCCTTACTTGCAAGGAAACAAATTCAGTCATGATGTCGAGGTTCTTATTCACATGCAACTCTATATAAGAATTGGGTATATACATACCCTTGCAATTAGGGAACGTGTACCCACTATCTTTTTCGATAGCCTTTTTGTATAGTTTCTTAAAGTCCTCTATACTTATCGTGAAAAACAAGGGATTTCCCTCATTAAACTTTTGTATCATCGCCTCGCTCGAAGCAACTAATATGCCGCAATTGTTGAGGTAAACTTGCGAAAAAATTTCCGTTGAAATTATTGATTTGTTCATTTTTGTAAAATTATATTTTGATTTAAAAAAATAGATGTTGTTTCGTGGTCGCTTATTCTTATTTCGCCTTCATTTGATTTGATATACACTGAGCTGGAGGTTTCTGAAAAACGAATAAATCCTCCATTGTTCAGGATATTTTCGACCCTCCTTTTTGTTTTTAAACTCCCCCTTTTTACATTCTTTCTATTTGCAAAAGCCTTATGACACCACCTTCTCAAAGTTCCTTTTGCCGTGTTGTTATGCGGGACATGTCTATAGAACAATTCAAAGCCAATCACTCGATATAAATTATAGAGTTGTCTTACCCTATAAGAAGCCTTTATATTTTCATACTCAAAAAAAGAGGAAGGCAGTTCTTTTTTTCGTTTATTTCTATATACCCCCATTTTTGTAAACTCTTTATTTACAGCATTATAAAAATCGTTGGGATTATCCTTAGACAAATAATAACTGATTGCCACTATTTGAGTCATTTCGTCTTCTCCTATGCGTTGGGCAATAGCAGAAATAGCCATCATTTGAGATATACTTTTCCCAAAACCGAAGCGCATAATTTTACGAGCTTTAGCACGAGCAATACTATAATCAATAGTCATTAGTGTATTTTTTAGATAGGAATAAAAGGCACTTTTTCCTATTTGCTAACTTTATTTTACTTCAATACTTTTCCCCAAACAATTGAGGATTTTGATAAAAGTAGATAGTTGGACATCTACTTTACCATTTTCTATTCTTGACAAAAATTCAGGTTTCACCCCTATATGTTCTGCCATTTTTTTTTGAGTCCATTTTTTTTCTTTTCTCCATTCTGCAATCATATTGCAAAGGTAAAAAGAAGTTGATTTCGCTTCAAAAAGTTGCCTTTCGGGAGTAGACTTATCCCCATATTTTGCTGTAATCAATTCTTCTAATTTCTTATTCATCTTCCAATATTGTAGGGGTTACTTCACTAAAGTAATCAAGGCTTCGCATTTTTTTCCAAGTTTCTCCGTAAAATTCATAGGCTTCATTTTCTTCATCAGAAAGGAAATTTTTGCCTGTATTCAGTTGGTACTCTCCCGTTTTGGGGTCAGTGTCTCTCTTATATTCGAGCTGTTGTTCAGCTTCTCCAATGGAGTCGTAAATCTCCATAAATCTTTTTTTGTGGTCGTTCCTTGATTGTTCATATAAATCAACCGCAAACTCTATTATTTTCGCTTGGCTCTCACCACCTAACTCAGACAACCTTTTTAATTGATTGATAGTGTTTTGTGTAAGCTTGAAGCTCCGAGGTATTTTAT
>JBGCDY010000688.1:0-3135 GCA_045105835.1 Chitinophagales bacterium | reverse complement strand
TTCCCAAAGCGTAAAGAAGGCACGACTGGAATTTAGGACAAGCCTAAATTGTAACACAACGAGGAGGTCGATTCAACCGCACTCGCTGCGTTGTGCAGAAATCGCTCGACGAAGGAGAGGGATTTCTGCACAACGTCCCCGTATATGCGCAGTAGAGGCGCATAGCCTCTATTGCCGTATATACATTGTTCTGCTCAGTTTTTATTTTTTATTTTCACAAAAAAATGTAATCGCTTTTTTATGATTTTCTCTCATTTCTTTCAACACTTCTTTATCCATTTCTTTTTTCGATTGAAAGCCAATTATCATTCTTTCTAAATACCTTTTTTGAAAATCACACATTTTGGTGTAATCATTTTCTTCTTGGAATTCACTCCATTTTTCTTTTTCATTTGTTACTCTAACCATTCTCATGAAGTAATCTCCAAAATCTTTATCCTTGATTAATAGTTTGAATGAGTTTGAAGTAAAATCTTTTATTTCTATGATTTTTGTTTCGCCAAATTCACCGCCAAAAAATAAACTATCTCCTTTTATGGAATATTTTTCAGCAGGTTCTATTGGTATCGTACCTGCTTTGAATAAATCAATTAAGTAGATTTTATCTTTTGTGAATTCCCATTCAGAATAATAAACTTCTTCTTGATTCTCTTTCTTTTCAATTATTTGCCAAAGACCAATTAATTCTTCATTTGGCATTTTATCTTCTTTACACCCAATTAAGAATAAAAGTAAAATCAGGATTTTTATAGGTGATGTCATTTTTTTTTTTCTAATTGAGCAGAACTCAAAGGAATGTCTGCGCCTCCCAAATCTTCCAATTATGCTCCAAACATCCTTAGCGCAGACATTTCAGTTGAACGAAATTGGATATAGGGTAAAGGCTGTTTATTTTGACTGACTCCTCTGTATTGTAAATATACCTAAATTTTGTTTTGGGGCAAAAGAGACATTGCCTTATTCTTGTATTTTCACAAAAAAGAGTAAATAACAGCACATCAATTCTTTATGAAGCAGTATTGGTGGCATTTTGGCGTTTTTTAGCAACTCTTTTTCCATTAGCGACAGTTGGGTGTGTGCTTTTCTCCAAGGAAGCATTGGAGCAGGAAGGCTTATTTTTTAGTTGATTGGGTGAGGCTCTTGGGTTGAAGCCTCTTACATTTTTAGCCAACCATTGAGGGTCGGGTTTTTCAATAGATTTTCCAAACTCAACTCCCCCACATTTTTCACACTCCAGTAGTTGGACTCCTAATAAGGCACGAATAATTTGCATAACCGTTCTGACTGTTGCCCCATTTCTTTTGAGTTTCTCAGGGATTTTGCCTTTGACTTTCGCCTGTTTTGAACTGGCATGTAAGCCATAATACCTCAGTCTTTGAAAGTGTTTTGGAGGAAGGTGTTGTAAGAATTGATGGATAAAACTGAGAGGGTCAAATGTTTTGACTTTTTTGGGGGCGGCTTCTCCTGCGATTTGATTTTTGTAGTCATTGTGTATTAATTCTACCTGCTCTTTGGCTTGATTGAAGGTTAAGGAGGAATTGCTTATGGCTATTTTGTTGATGTATCGGCTGAGGTATTCTTCTATGTTTTTGGTATCGACTTGTGGTTTGCCATTGTTGACTACCCAAGTTTTCTTTTCTACTTCATCGAGGATTTCTTTCAACATAGGCATTTCTTTGAGCGCTTTTTTTTTGAGCAGTTTTTGGATGCCTTTGAGGTAGGTTTCTTTAAATATTCGATTGATTTGTCTGTATCGGGCGAGCTTGTCTTTTCGTTTGGGGTGTTGCCAATTGTCTTCTTTGTCTAAACCTCCAAAAGTAATGAGGGTGTGTAGGTGTACATGGTATTTCATGTCTGCTCCCCAAGTATGAATGATGGCTATCATACCTGGTGAACCTCCTACATTGTTGGAGTCTGCACACACTGTTTGGATGGTTTTCCAACTGCTTCGATACAGCAACCCATAAAGGGCTTTGGGATTGGCTCGAAGGAGTGAATTTAATTCATGGGGCAGGGTGAAGGTAAGGTGTACATAGGGAACATTCAACATCTTTTGGCTGATTTTGTCTTGACATTGCAGCCGTTTGATGCTTTGACATAACTTGTCCCGATACCTCGGGATGGGGCATTTGTTGTCTCCACAGGATTTGTAGAGGTATTTGGTTTCTCCACAGCCTTTGCAGGTGATGCGGGTGCTTCCCATGGCGGGGCTGCGGCATTTTCGGATGTTGCGAATGAGCTGGATAGTGGGTAGATTGGGTTGATATTGTGTGATATAGGTTTCTGAATAGCTGCGGAATATTTCGCCTATACTATTCGGATGTTGTATTTTAGTTGGATGTTGGCAATGGGGTGATGGATGTGCCATGCGTAGGTTTTGACTAAGTGAATGTAGCGGGCGGTTGTCTTCAGTTGTTTGTGACCTAATTGTTTTTGAAGATACAATAAATCCATGCCATTTTCAAGGTGATGGGTGGCGTAAGAATGCCGAAAGGTATGGGGGGAGACGGATTTTTGGATGTTGGCGGTTTTGCAGATTTCTTTGATGAGGTGTTGGGCGGAACGGGGGGCGAGACGGTCTCCTTTGGCTTCTCCATTGAACAGGTAGCTAATTGGGCGGTACATTTTATAGTAGTGGCGAAGGAGTAATAGGAGGCATTCGGGTAAATCTACATAGCGGTCTTTTGCGCCTTTGCCTCTGATAAAGATTTGTTTGCGCTCTCCGTCTATGTCTGTGATTTTGAGGTACAGGGCTTCTGAAAGTCTGATACCTGTGCCGTAGAGTAGGCAGATGAAGGCTTGGTGTTTGAGGTTGGGGGCATGGGAGATGATTTTTTGGACGGCTTCTTTGGAGATGATTCGGGGTAGTTGGCGTTCTTTGCGAGGACGGGGAATGTGTTCGACATCCCAAATCAGTTTTTTGACATCTCTGTAATAGTGTAACATCGCGGAGTAGTCTCCGTTGATGGTTTGCCACTTTAAGCCTTGGTCGTAGCGATAGAGGATGTATTGACGGGCTTGGGTTTGGTCTAAATCGTTGGCGAATGCTTTTTTGATGCGCCAATGGAGGAATTGTTTGAGGGCACAACCGTAGGATTTGCGGGTCGCAAGGCTGTAGTTTTTGAGTTGGAGGTA
>JBGCDY010000687.1:0-12809 GCA_045105835.1 Chitinophagales bacterium | reverse complement strand
TCTTCCGATCTCTGACATATTCCACCTTTTTGCCCCAACCTTGCATGTAAGCCTCCTGAAGGTACAAGGCGATGATGCCTTCTTTTTCGGGAATGATGTTTTGTAAAATAGTCGGATAAGCTCTTTGTGTGAATTGTGCTTCGGGATAGACCTTGTAGATCCATATATGGTGGTACTTAAAATTCCCTATACTCAATAGAATGATGGTGATAGGTAAAACCCACCTCAAGTATTTTGAAGCAAACAATTGATTGATTTTAAATAAAACGCCAATCACCAATAGGCACGAAAACGGAATAACATGCATGACATACCTAAAATTATTGTTTGGGGAATAATCTATCGAGAAGGTGAATAAAACGATGGTCATGCTTAGTAGCAAATAGACAAGAATCAATCTTGCATTGTGTTTTGTCCACCAAATGCAAAGTAAGCCGACGGATAAAATACTGATAGAAAGCGTGGGCTGAAAAGGGGATAAAAATAAATGCTTGACATAATCGGGTTTATAGACTTCAAAGAAGGTAAACCTCTTCTGAATATTCTCCAAAATGCCATAGCGATTCGAAAACCAAAAAAACAATACAAAGCCTATAAAAAGAATCGGAAGCAATCGGATTTGTTTTTTTAAGACCAAAAGGTAGAAGAAAAACAGAAATAGTGCGGGCAACAGAACCAGAGAGAGCTTGTGTACTTCTACCGTAAAATACAGGAGTAGAAGCGTACTAATGACCCAACTCCAATTGTAGTTCAAGTATTTGCTTACCAAAGGGTTGTTTTTGTACACAGCCCAATTGTATGTTTTTCGCTTTGTCAAACTTTGATAGGAAAAGTAAATCAGCAAGGAGAAAACAGGCAACCAAAGTGCGTACATACGTGTACGTCTAAAATAAACAATGAAATAAGGGTGTAGAATACAAACCAAAGTAAGGGTAAGGGCAGCTGGGCGATTTCTTAGAAAAAAGTAAGCTACTCCATAGATTGTTGGAACAAATACCAAACCCAAGATGACAGAGACAATCCGAGCAGACCATTCCGAAACACCGAAAAAACGAAAGCTTTGAGCCACCATCCAAGAGTGCATCCAAGCCCGTGGATACTCCTCGGTTCCTATCTGATCCATCCAAAAACTCCATTTGGTATAAGTGCCTGTCTCTAAATAACCTTTTGCAGCAGATATCACCAATGGTTCGTCAGGTAACCAAGCATAATAGGTCAAATCGTAGAGGTAAATAGCTGCTGCCAAGACACACAATAGCACCAAAGCCAATTTATACAGAAAGGGTTCGGCATCCCATTTTTTGTATAGAAATCCTACAATGGGAATCTTGTTGAGTAGAGGGTGTGTTTTTGAGAACCGTTGGCCTATTATTTTTGTCTTTTTTTGTTGAGTTCGCCAAGTTTGTTGATCTATCTTCAATAATTGGTTTCGGCTCATATAAACAAACAAAGCCCCAAAAATACCTGCTCCAATTGCCCACAGTATAT
Source organism: Chitinophagales bacterium (assembly GCA_045105835.1). GTDB lineage: Bacteria > Bacteroidota > Bacteroidia > Chitinophagales > UBA2359 > JAUHXA01. The sequence goes on along the minus strand of JBGCDY010000687.1, from coordinate 11,321 downwards.
GTGTATTGTTGGAGTGAAAAGGACGCATATTGAAGGACTTCAATGCAATCATCGCAGAGGGAATGACCAAACAGACTAAAAAACAGTAGCCTACTAATTGTTGAGGTGAAAAGTAAGTTGATTTTATTCTTTGGTGATTCATGAAGTGTAATGTTGTTTTAGTATCTTCATATTAAGTGACAGATAAAGATTTAAACCCTAATAGTTGGTTCATTAAAGTTGATTGAACAAATATAAACAATATGCTCCTACAACCTAAAAAAGAAAAACTTCTTATTCTTCACATTGAAGGAGGTGAACCTTCTTTGATCGAAAAATGGTGTGAACAAGGTAAACTCCCTAACTTGGATAAACTCATGAAAAAGGGAGTGTATTGTCGACTCTCTACCCCTGGTTATGTCTCAAGTAGCAGCGCATTGGTCTCATTTGCTACAGGAACCAATCCTGGGAAACATGGAATGGTGCTGTCTCACCGACATCTAAAAAGTGGCACTTACCAAACCATCAAAAAATATGCGACCGATTTGAAGGAAAAAGATTTTTGGACAGTCTTGAGTGGGTATGGTGAGAAGGTATTGGCATTGGATATGCCTTATTCCTATCCTACTGCAAATTTTAAGGAAACCTTGATTTGCAGTTGGGGAGATGAAAACCCTTTACATCCACCTGCATCTATTCCTTCTCAACTGATTCATGAGGTTCTTGCGAAATTTGGAGAACACAAGCTGCAAGGTTGGTACCACCACAAATTGGCAACCAAAGAGGAATGGAAACAATTTTCGGATGTATTGGTCAATGCGAATTATCAACGGAGTAAAATCATCAAATATCTGTGCCAAAATACGGAATGGGACTGTGCCGCATTCAACTTTGGTGAAGTGCATTGGGCTGGACACATGGCTTGGCACTTGCATGATACAAGGCACCCTGAGTATGATGCCTCTATTGCAGAATATTGTGGTGATATTATGTTGAACTGCTACCAGGCATTGGATTCTGTGATTGGAGAACTCCTCACCGAAATACCACACAGCAACCTAATTGTCACTTCGGCATTGGGTATGGGAACACAGGTTGCAGGAGAAATGATGCTGAATGAAGTGCTGCAAAAACTGGGTATGACCCCGACTCCTGCCAAACAGCAGCAGAAGAAATGGAGCTTGAGAAGTCTAAAAAACAAGCTGCTACCAGGCAGCAAAGGCATATCTTACACCATCCAAAAAATAGAAAAAATCATACACCCAAAATGGTTGATGTTTGTGAGAGATCGAGTGCCAAAAAAGTTTTGGGACAAATGGACTCGGCGTTTTTTGGATTTGGGAAATATACGTGGAGAAAGTCTTGCTTTTCAGGTGCCTGGTGACCATTCTGGATTGATTCGCATCAACCTGAAAGGTCGAGAGCCAAAGGGGAAAATTGGTTTGGGAAAAGAGTATGATGATTTGTGCAACGATTTAATAGAGGCACTTTTAGAATTAAGAGATTCTAATACTGGAGAAGCGGTGGTAAAAGAAGTGATTAAGTTGAAGGATAGATTTTCGGGAGAATTAATAGATGAAATACCTGATTTAGCAGTGGTCTGGCGAGAAGGATTGCCCATAGAAGCGATTGAGTCTCCTAAAGTTGGAAAGATCGTATTGAAAGAATACCACAGACGTTCGGGGGGACACCTTTATGATGGCTTTTTTATTGGGTGTGGAACTGATTTTAAGCAGAACGAACAAATCCCGAAAGCAAACTCGATGGATATCGCTCCTACCGTATTCTCCTTATTTGGACACAATGCTCCTGAAAATATGGATGGTAAGGTTATGAAAGATGCATTTAGAAACACTTGATGAGAGCAATTATTCAAGCAAATTCAATAGAAACAATTGAAATTTAGATAGATGCCTTTTGTAGGCAGTGGCATCGTATTGAATGCCTTTGAAACCATTTTTGAATTGAAAACGAGTCTCTGTATTTCCTGCTCGGACATGGTAAGTCCTGTTTTGAAGCTTGGCTTGGAAGTTTTCAAAATTTGTATTCAGCTGGAATTGTTGCTTGATTCTATTCAGCTCTTTTTCGGGAGTTTTACAAAGATTTTCAAATTGGACTTTAATAACAGGTATTTTATGAAGCTCCAAAAAACGCCTGATTAAAAAATGGTTGATTTTATAGACCATTAACCCTTTCCAAAACCCAAATGGTTCTCTTTTGGCAAATGAAGCTACATTGTTTTTGAAATCCCTTTTTAAATAGACAACTTGTAGTTGAATGCCTTTGCATTGGAGTAAGTGTGATAGCCGCCAAACGGTCTTTGAGCTATCTAATAAGCAGTTTATATTGGGCTGTGTTTCCTGAAGTTCTGCGAGCAATGTTTGAAGTAAATGATAATCGGGAGTATTCGAAAGTGCCTGCTTTGTATGTTTTATACCCAATATGAGCCTCAATGCCTGCTTGATTTTGAAGAGTTTGTTGGGCTTGCCAAAGGTGGGGTGGTTTTTTTTCAAATACTTCGCCCAAAAAGTACACTTATCAGAACGTTCCCCACAACTACAAATTTTTTCTACCTCTTTGTCTGGCAAATCTTTGAGTTCTCCCATAAAACCAACTTCTTCTGCCACATCCAATAAGAAGCCCAAGAGGGTAGAACCACTAAAACTTGTTCCTACTAAATAAATTAAGTTGATGTTTTTTTGGTTTTGCATGGTGAATTTGACTTTAGCAGTAAATGATTATTTAACTCACATAGGTTTTCAATATCACTATTTTACGTTTTGAATTCATACTTCAATAGTTGGTTATAGACATTTAAATGAGCTTCAATAGCCACCTCTTTTTTATACTGTTCATACACATATTGATGCGCCAATCTTCCTTTTTTCCTCCATTTATCCCCCTCCAATAAATACCGAATGCCTTCTACAAATTTTCTATCCTTTGCCCAAGCACCAAATTCTGATGCAAAATTATCTGGATTAGAAGCACTCACAATCGCACAACCTCTCGCAGCAGCTTCAATAAAGGTCAAAGGTAAACCCTCCCGACTTGATGTATTGACCAATATCCAAGCCTTGTCAAAGTAGTCAAAAAAATCAGTATCCCTGAATTTGTCCTTATATCCCAGCATCTCCACATTGGCGTATTGAGCAGCCAAATCATTCAAATACTGCCAACGCCTTGTTTCCTCTGTTCTTCCAAGCAGTTGGAATTTTACGTTTGGAAAATGACCTGCCAATTCAATAAAATGTTCGGGATACTTCCGTTTTGCCATTCTACCTACCCACAACAAAGTAGGCTGGGAGTTTTTTTGAGGCACTTCAATCGGAATATCTTCAATATTGGGTAGGAAAATAGGGTTCTCTTTCAGTCCATACATTTTCTGAACCTTCGGAATCAAAAACTTAGCAGGCACTCCAACAATATCTGCTTTTTGAATCGCCCAATAAGCCAATTTGCTTTCTTCCGTGAGGTAATTGAAGGGGATTTTTCGTCGCCTATTCCAGGTTGCATGTTGAAACTCATTGATCCAGTCCTTCCAATTGCGAGGGTCTCGACAAGTGACAATGTGTTTTTTGTTGGGTTCGGCAATACGGGCAAGACTGCTGAGGATAGTTTGATTTTGACTGTGGTAAATATCGGCATCAATGGCTCGAAAAAAATCCAAGTTCCACAAATCCTCTTTGTAGATAAAGACAATTGGAAAAGGGTTAAGATTCTTTTTTTTTCCCTTTCCTTTTCTTTGAGGCATCAAGACGACTACTTCAATCCCTTTTTCTTGAAGCGTAAGAGCCAGTTGTTTAGACATACTCCCGAAACCTCCAATTTTTTCATTACCTAAAAGCTGACTTGCAATAATACAAATTTTCATCTATGGAGCAAATTGAAATAAAAATTGAATAATGCTCCTTATAATCAGACGTTTATAGCGAAAAAATTGTAAGTTTATTTTGAAGCATTCCTATAAGAAATTCAGCTTAGAACTCCAAGTTACCAAAATATTTTGGCAGCAAAAAGACTTTTTTTTAGGTTGGAAACAGGTTAATTTGAGTATGCTGATAGTTTAATCTTATTCATTTTTCTTAGGATTGTAAAACCCTGATTATCCAAACTCTTTTGGGTAGGGGGAATTACTTACCTGATTCCATTGAGATAATGTTTTATTTTGAGCCCATAAGACCGCCAAACCAAATAAATATACAAAATCAAACCTATGAAGAAAATAATCCAGCCCTCATAAAAATAAGGTGGCAAATAAGTAAGTTCAACCACATGATTTCCTTTGGGTAACATCAAGCCCATAAAGCCAACGTTGACCAATTTTAATTCTGCCGACTCTCCATTGACTTTCGCAGACCACCCCGCATCAAATGGGATGGATAAAAATAGCATTTTGGGTTTGGCTAAGTTGATGATTCCTTCAATCCGATTGTTGTTATGTTCTGTAATCATCAAAGTATCTGCCTTCAATTTATTCATCAAGCTAATTGCCTGATAACTTTCATTGATCTTCTCCAAATTGAGTGGCTCAAGCTGTTTGAATTGCTCTATGTTTTTATCCTCTACTACCATTGCTAAGAGCATAGCAATTGCTTTTGACTTTTTATCACTCAATGCTTGAAAACTAGAAAAAGGTATGGTTTTCTCGTAGGTAACACCCATTGGAGCATAGAGTTTATTCCTATAGATCTGAACATCTCCTATTTTTTTGATTTTCCTAAAAATAGCTTCATTGAGCAATTGTTCCTGTTGAGGTTTTGCCAAAATATATTTGACGCTCATCAGAGACTCTGTTAGTGGGTGAGCTATCAAGCCTACAATCCAACGGCTGTTCGTTTCATTTCCTTTTTTGATTAGCCCCATTTCCTGCAAAAAACGTACATAGTAGTAGTGATTGTGAGAGTCGTAAGAAGGCGTGCCATAATAATGCAAAGCTTGTGCATCATTGGGGCTACCAATGGTGATGGAGTAGGCTTCTTGAATTTCATCTTGGTTAAAACAGCTATAGGTTTTGTCGATTCGATAAAACTCTTTGTCTGAAGCCTTCAAATAATCAACCGCATCTTTTGTATAATCATTGTAAAGATATTTTTTTTCAAATTTTTTGGAAGAAATCGCATCTCTATCATTCACAGTAATATTCGCCAGATAAGTCACTTCAAAACAAACCGCCAGCAAAAGTATCCACTGCAATCGGTATCGGTGAATGTGCATTTTTTTGTTTTGCCAGAGGTATAAAATGCCTGCATGAACAATCAACATCAAGGTCACAAACGACTGCAATTGGGTATTCATAATTGCCTTCGTTGTGGAATAAGGGTAATGCAATAGTGCCAATAAGACCAAAAGAGTGATACCTAAGACCTTCAAATGAACCTTGCCTTTTCGGTGGATATAATTCAAACCCACCATACCCGTAAATAAAAACGATACAGGAATGAATAAAGAAAGTGCATTTTTGTAGTAGTCACCCACAAACAAATAAAAGGCATATCTGAAATAAGGAAACAGAATTAAGAGAAACCAAAAGCCTAAAAAACAAGCATATACAATCTTTCTTCTGCGGTTTAGAAAAGTAAACAACTGAGGAATCAACAACAAGGTAAGCAGTCCACAGTAAAATTCAGGAGCTTCAAGATAGTTTTGCCACCCACGATAACTGTCGCCTACTCCCAACAAATCATTGGAGAAAAAACGCATCAGAACGGTTAGGTAGTGCATCGGTGTCTCTAAACCAAAAATAGGAGAATTGGACAAAGAATCTACATAAGACACATCTCCCGATACCCGTGGACTGTAAAGGAATTTGTAAAATAAGGCACCCAAAAAAGGAGCTGCAAATGCCAATCCCCAAAAGCCCAGAATACTCAATTTGGTGTATAAAGCTGTCAGTGCTTTGGGTTTCCAACCTTTCGTATCAAAGAAGCGAAATAAACTGTATATCAATAGAAAAATCCCAATGAAGTAAAGTTTTGTGCCGACTAAAAAAGTCATACAAATTGGAAAAAGCCACCATTGATTTTTCTTGAACAACAACTCAAATGCGAGTAAAAATATCACCCCTTCCAGAACAAATTTTGAATGACCATACCAAGCACTGCCCAATATAGCATATCCAGAAAATGCCATCAATAGAGAACCAATCAAACAGGTAAACTGCGACAGCCCCACGGTTCTTAAATACAAAAAGAACAAGATGCCAATAGACAAAAGCTTCAATACTTCAACATAGACAATGCCATAGGCTAAGTGATCCTCTCCAATCAAATAAAGTAACCATCTCCACGGATCATTAAACAAGTCTGCATTATAGATACTTTGCCCAAGTCCTTTGCTAAAAGACCACATCGGAAGACCTTCTGTTTGAAGGTGTTCATAGGTTTGTAAAAAACCTGGGTAGAAAATATTGATGGTATCGCTTCCTATATCCTTGAATAGATAGAGGTACTCAAAACTGAGGTATCGCCAAAAGGTGAAAATGAGCAAGCTCGATAATAAACCTACAAGTAAAGACCATTTTTTATTGGAAGATTTTAAAAACTTTTCAATACTTATACCCTTAGGTTTACTGGAAGTTTTCTGCTTTTTTTTGAGTGAGGTAGTTTTCTTTGATTTTTTTGAAGCCATATTGTTTATTCCTTATTCCTTTTTTTGGGTGTAGAGAGTAAAAATATTGTAAAAAGCCTGAAAAACATAGCCTCTCAAGGTTTTATTAAACATCTCGATTTTAGCTTGCCTAAGCATTTCTGTTAGCAACAAGGAAAAAGAAGATTTAAAAGAAATGTTATCGTTCTGGTTTTGTCAAATTAAGAAAAGCTATACACAAAATAGGTGTTTTGTGTATAGCTTTGAAGCGGATTTTAGTATTCCGTTCTATCCATTTTATCCGCCCACTTATTGAACACAGGTAAAGCATCTTTCCGCATCATTTGAATAAAACGGAGATCTCTATTTTCGAGTTCTTTCTCCAATTCTTGGTAGATAAACTGGTCGTCAAATTCTATGTTAGCGGCATCTTTTTTGCTGCAAGCGAAATAAACCATTTTGGGTCTTGCCCAATAGATAGCTCCCAAACACATAGGACAGGGTTCGCAAGAAGTGTAAATGATGCAGTTTTCTAACTGAAAGGAATTGAGTTTTTGACAAGCTCTTCGAATCGCAACGATTTCGGCATGAGCAGTCGGGTCGTTTGTGGAGGTGACTCTGTTGAAGCCTTCTGCAATGATTTTTCCATCCTGAACGATTACACAGCCAAAAGGTCCTCCTGCATTGGAGTCCATGCCTTCTTCGGCTAATTCGATGGCTCGTTTCATGAAATATTGGTCATCTTGGGTCATGTTTTTGGTTTTGAAGGTGATTGAGAGAGGGCTTTTGTTTTAAAAGCTGTTACCCTGTAAAGCCCATGTTTGTATCAACAAAAGTACCTATTTTCTGTTTCTTCCTCTTTACAGGTTTTTTTCAAGACATTGTAATGTTAAGAGAAGAACGCCGTCTCTTTTCCTTACAACCATATTCTACCGCTTATATTTAGCGGTTATTATTTGATTATCAATCTATAAAAAAATTAGTTGGCAGACATCAAAAAACCGAATGTCGGATAAAAGGCAATCAAGAATGGAGCAATTTTGTAATATTGTGAACTTGTTGACAAACCATCATTCAATAAAGACAGAAAATGAATAAATTACTTACTTTTTTACTGAGCCTTATTTGTTTAAGTGCATTCGTACAGGCACAACATCGCCACGAAATAGACCCAAATGAAGTGTCTGTTTTTGCAGATTGTTTGGGTATTGAAATCGAAGAACCTTTGAAACAGAGCGCCTTGCAAAATTCTGATGCATGGCACAAATTTGAAGCTCAACACGGTTCGTGGTTCGTGAGCTTCAATACGATTACCGAATTGCCAATGAGAGCAGCAGGTAAAGGGATTGAAGTGAATATTCAAGGAAACGCGAACGCAAAGGCATTGAATTTTTTGCAGCGAGAATTGATTGATTTTCAGTTGCCTATTGGTGATTTGAAGTTTCAGCAGACAAGCGAAACGCCCAAGTATGCGTATGTTTTGTTTAAGCAGTTTTACAAAGGATTGGAAATTTTGAACAGTCGTGCATCGGTACGGATTACGGCTGATAACAAGGTAGTGGCATTTACGTTGGATTTGTTTAGAGACATTGAAGTGAATACCCAAAATGTTTTGTCATTGCAGGTATTGAAGGCTTTGGCATTGAAGAATGTGGAGGGAACTGTGTCTTCTGCTTTGGTGCATCCTGAATTGAAAGTTTTGCCGATTCCACTTTCTCAAGATGGATATGAATACAAATTGGTTTACGAAGTAGATATTGAAGGAAGCGGAGCGCATGGTGAGCCTTTTAACTATTACGCAACCGTAGATGCTCATACAGGAAAGACTTACTACCGAAGCAATCGAATAGCGACGTATCATTCCGAAGAAGCAGACAATCCTTTTATGATGGGGACTGTGACGGATAATTCCAATTGGGAGAGTGAGACAAGAGCTTTGGCAAATATGCGAGTGGTGATAGGGGAGGAGCAAGAAGAATTTATCACAGATTCGGAAGGGCGAATTCCATTTACGACCGATACCCGATTGGAGGGAACTGCTTATTTGGAGGGTCCTTACTGCAAGGTTTTGGTTGGGGAAGAAGGGGAGGAAGTGCCTTCTTATCCTATCGTGATTCCTGTAAACAGCAATGAGGTACATTTGCCTGAGGATTCAAAACTGTGGGAAACATCGGTTTTTCACCACACGAATAAAGTGCATGATTTTATGAAAATGTGGACTCCCGATGATTTTACTTTGTTGGACTATTCGATGGATACCCGTGTGCAAAGAATGGACGGAAGCTGCAATGCTTTTTACAATTGGAGTGGCATCAATTTTTATACAGAAGGAGGCGGTTGTTATTCTTTGGCAGAGTTTGCGGATGTGGTTTTCCATGAATATGGTCACGCCATCAATCACCGAGTGTATGAACACTATGGAGGCTCGATGTCAAACAGTTCTATCAATGAGGGCTATGCGGATGTGTGGTCATTGGCTTTGACCAAAAATCCAATCTTGGCAGGAGGGTACATGATTTCCAATCCCAATTCATTTATTCGCCGCTACAATGGCTACAAAAAACGCTTTCCGAATGATTGGATAAGTGGTTTTCAGCACAACAATGGCGAAATCGTGGCAGGTTCGTGGATAGATTTGCAGGATGCAATTGGTTTTGAAAATGCCTTTGGCTTGTTTGTGGCGAGTCAGGCAGCAGCTCCTATGCGCCCAAATGGTCAGGAAGGACGCTTGTATTCGGATGTGCTTTTTGAAGCCTTGGTAGCGGATGACGATGATGGTGATTTGGCGAATGGAACACCACACAGCAATGAAATTTTCAAAGCTTTTGGCGACCACGGTATTTACTTACAAGTGGATGCGGATATTATTTTTGAGGAGATTCCAAATGTACCTGCCAATACGGTGATTGAAGTGCCTGTTGTTTTGGACATTGACTTCAATTATTCTTCTTATTTGGAGCGCATTCGATTGAAATACAAAGACCAAAGAGCTGATTCTTTCAAGGACATTGATGTGATTAGTTTGACGGGTGACAACAATTATACGGTTTACATATTGCCTTTTGAGAAAGGAACAGTCGTTAATTTTTATTTTGAAATCGAAGACAATGGAGGCGCAAATTTGCCTGCCATTACCTTCCCTTATGGTGTGACAAACGAGAATTTGCCAAATCATCCTTACCAATTGCTGGTGGGCTACAATTTGCTCGAAAACGATGATTTTTCGACTTCTGCTGATTTGTGGACTACATCTGACGAAAGTGACACTGCAAAGTCAGACCGTTGGGAAATTGGTTCGCCTTTTGAAACGGCTTTGCGGAGTGGCGATGTGGTGCAGTCGGGAGTGGATTATTCACCGAGTGAGGACAATCAATGTGCGGTGACGGGCTTGAATCTTGAGTTTCAGGACTACAGTGTGGACGAAAACCGAACGGGGGTTTGGGCTGGAAAAACGACTTTGATTTCACCTGTCTATGACTTGACGGGTTTTGAAGAACCTGCATTTTCCTACTACCGTTGGTTTACGAATCATCAAGGGGTGAACCCGAATACAGAGTCTTGGCGTGTGGCGATTACGAATGATGGCGAAAATTGGGTGACAACTGAAAACACCTTTACTGGTGACAGAAATTGGCGATTTGTGGCATTGCGAGTTCGAGACTATGTAGAGCCAACTGCAACGGTTCAGTTGCGTTTTGTGGCAGAGGACAAAACGCCTGACATTGCGCCTGTTGGTGGGGGAGAGCCTTTTGATGGAGTGAGTTTGGTGGAAGCAATGCTGGATGATGTGAACTTATACGATACGGCATTGACGACTGATATTGATGGGGTTGTGGATGCAAAAATGAATTGGCTGACCTATCCCAATCCAACACAAGGCACACTGTATGTGCGTTATTTGGGAGATTTATTGAATACCGAGACTAGGGTTCAATTGTATTCTTTGACGGGGCAATTGGTGGAGGAGGAAATGTTGGTGAACGAGACGGGAGTGATTGATACTCGTTCTTTGTCGGCGGGTATTTATTTGCTGCAAATTGTGGGTGATGGAGTGGTATATCAGGAGAAAATTGTGGTGGAGTAAAGAGCGGAACTTCAAATGCAAACTCAAACTCAAAACACCTTGATTTAGGGTTGATTAAAACCTAAATTGAGTTGAATTAGGTTGAACGCTCACCAACTGCAAAATCCAAAAAATAGATTTTTACAATAAGAAAAGGGCAAATCCAATCTTGAATTTGCCCTTTTCTTATTTCTTCTTCAATCGAATAAACACACCATTACAAAACAACCAATCGTTCATAAACCCGCACATCATTTTCAAGCGTCAATTGCAGCACATAAACACCCGAAGGCAAAGATTGACCTTCAATTCTCATCGACTGTTTGCTGCCACCATTGACCCGACCATCAAACAATTGTTGTATCAATCGCCCTTCAATACTGAATAGGTGGATGCTCATTTGCTGGCTTTGGTGAGTGCTGAATTGCAGTGTAGTTGCTTCCCTAAAAGGGTTGGGGAATACTTGAAGTTCTTCAAAAATAGACAGCGTTTCAATATCATCGAAGAAATCCACGACAACTTCTGCGCTTGAAGTACAACCATTTACATCCGTCACCGTCACGCCATAAGTATCTGGTGAAGAGACGGATAAAGTTTGACTTGTCGCTCCCGTACTCCAAAGGTATTCATCTGAATCACTGTAAGTGCCAGCATTCAATACCGTAGAGGAATTTTCGGTTACCACCAAATC
>JBGCDY010000686.1:0-4182 GCA_045105835.1 Chitinophagales bacterium | reverse complement strand
TCCCGTACAGGTCCTATTGCATTCGCAATGTAGAGTTTGATGTCTCGACTTTCATAGTTTTCAATCAAATCGTGTAGCACATGAACTGCGCTCGAATCTAGGCTACTAATCGCCTTTGCATCCAAAATCACATACTTCAATTGCGGTTTTTTAGCTTCCATTTGTTGAAGATGCTCTTTGAAGTAGTCCAAATTGGCAAAATAGAGTTGGGCATCAAAGCGAACAATGAGAATCTCATCGTCTTGTAACAAATTATCAAAACGATTAACATTTCGGAACTGTTCGGTACCAGGCACTTTGCCCAGCTCTGCAATGTGTGGGTTCGATACTTGGTAAATCACCACCAAAATAGACAAGGCAGCTCCAAGTAAAATCCCCTCTTCAATACCCAAAATCAATGTTCCAACAGCCGTCACCATAAACAGCACAAAGTCTCGTTTGTCAATTTGCCACAGGTGTTTCGCTTCCTTGAAATCAATCAAACCAAAAACTGCCACCATGATGATTGCCGCCAAAACGGCATTTGGTAGGTAGTAAAAATACGGAGTCAGAAACAAGAGCGTAATCACTATCAACACTGCGCTGATGATGGAAGCCAAACCCGTCTTTGCACCCGCTTGGTCATTGACTGCCGTTCTCGAAAAACCACCTGTCGTGGGAAATGCCTTGAAGAAAGCTCCAAAAATATTTGCCAAGCCCAAGCCAATCAATTCCTGATTCGACACTATTTCGTAGTTTTTATGTTTGGATTGAATCGCTTTTGCCACTGCAATGGATTCCATAAAACCCACAAATGAGATGGTCAAGGCAGTCGGCAACAAAGCTTTGAGCGAAACCATATCCCATTCAGGAATATCGAAAACAGGCAAACCACTTGGCACATCTCTGACAATCTTCACCCCTTCCTCTGCCAAATTGAAGCCCAAAACGGCTGCAATTCCCAAAACAACAACGACCAAAGGGCCTGGTATTCTGCGGTTTATTTTCTTGATAGCCAAGAGTATCACAATCGCCAAAACACCAATCATCAAGGTGGGCATATTGATTTGATCTAAGCTTTGGGCTACATTCATAAGGGTTTCGCGTACCTTTCCTCTCGGTATGCTAATCCCCAATAAATGCTTCAATTGACTGAACCCAATAATTAAAGCCGCCGCTGAAGTGAAGCCTGCAATAACTGGATGCGACAAAAAATTGACCACAAAACCCAGCCGAAAAACGCCCATGCTGAACTGAATAATCCCCACCATCAGAGCCAGCAATATCGCCAAACTGATAAATTCTGCTGAACCCAGTTCTGCTAATCCTCCTACTCCACTCGAAATCAGCAATGCCACCATTGCCACAGGTCCAACTGCCAACTGGCGAGAAGTACCAAATAAAGCATAGATTATCAAGGGAATCGTGGAAGCATACAGCCCATAAATTGGCGGCAAACCTGCCAACATTGAGTAAGCCATCCCTTGTGGAATCAACATGACCCCAACCGTCAGACCAGCCGTAAGGTCACCACTCAAATCTGCCTTCTTGTAATTCAACATCCAATCAAGGAAGGGAAAATACTTTTTCATTGTTCTATTTGTTTTTTAGAAATCTCTGTGCTTTTGTGCCTCTGTTTTTAATCACCGTTCCAACTGTTGCCAAAGTCTTCGACTGTTGGCAAAGTTTCCACTACTATGAAAAAACCCCTGTGTCTTTGTGCCTCTGTATTCAAACTAAAACAAAAAAAAAAAAAAATCTCTCCTCCTCTCTGTCTCTCCGTTCAAACCTAAGTCCAGTGCAGAAAAATCTCTGTGCCTCTGTGTTCCCACATCAATGTGGTAATTTCGGGCGCAAAATTCCATAAGCCAATGTACCCAATAAAGCCCCAGCAATCACCACCAAAATAGAGAAATAACCATAGCCCACCAAAACAAACATAGGCCCAGGACAAGCACCTGCCAAAGCCCAGCCCAAACCAAAAATAATTCCTCCTGCCAAGTAGCGGGTCACACTTCGGTTTTTGTGGCAAAAAACAATATCCTCCCCTTCAATGCTTTTGATTGCTCTTCGTTTGATGATTTGAACGATGATAATACCCAAAATGATGGCAGACCCGATGATGCCATACATGTGAAACGATTGAAACTTAAACATTTCGTAAATGCGGTACCAAGAGATGATTTCGGCTTTCGACATCACAATGCCAAACAAAATGCCTGTCAGTAAAAATTTGATATAATTCATTGTATGATAAGATGTTTTTGCTTATTCATCCGATGAGGGCTTCAAATTAGCCCTCACCGGATGATTTTTAAAAGGTTAAAGCGATAGTCTTTTTTAAAAAATAATGGGTAAGAAAAAATAGGTCATCATCAAACCGCCAATGAAAAACCCTGCAACGGCAATCAAGGAAGGAATCTGCAAATCCGAAATCCCGCTAATCGCATGACCAGAAGTACAACCTCCCGCATACCTTGCGCCAAAACCCACCAAAAAACCGCCTCCTAAAAGGATAAAAAATCCCTTCAATGAAAATAGCGATTCGCCACCAAAAATTTCGCTGGGTAAATACTGGCTGCCTGGGTTTTCAAAACCCAATGCTTTCAAATCTGCAATGGTTTTGGGGTTGAGAGCGACTGTTTCGGAAGGAGTTAGGTAATTGGCTGCTATAAATCCGCCTACAATTGCGCCAACCACAAACATCAAATTCCAACGCTGTGCTTTCCAGTCAAATTTGAAGAAATCCGCTACTTTGCCACCACCTGCTACGGTGCACATCGTCCGCAAATTAGAAGACATTCCAAAGTTTTTTCCAAAATATAGCAACAAAAACATCACAAGGGCTATCAAAGGACCTGCTACATACCATTCCCAGGGTTGGGTGATTATTTCCATTTGTTCTTTGCGTTTATATCAGTTAAGTAAGAAGACAGAACAGGGAGACGGGAAGTGAGATTTAAGGCAAATTCAAAACACAAGTTAAAACGAGTAAAATATGATTATCAAAATTTCACACTCCATCTTTTGTATCTTTCCTTTTTCGTCCAAAATCCAAACTTCTTAGGTATTCGTTCTATCTGAGCGCAAAGATAAGGTAGGCGAAGGCTTAGGGGAGTAACAATTGTTACATTGAAGGCAGGACACTTTCAGAGGCGAGAGGTGAATATCGGGAAAATGAGAGATGAAATCTCGCTTCTCGCACGCTACCTCTCTCCTCCAAAATCTAATAATAATTGGGCACTTCAATCAAATTTCGATGCAATTTGATTTTGCCATCTCGCTCCAACTTCTTCAATAGACGGGAAATCACCACTCTGGAAGAATTCAATTCCGATCCAATCTGAAAATGCGTGACAACCACATTGGAGCTTTTTGCTACGAAGGCTTTATTGGTCAAATACTTGTAAAGGCGTTCTTCCATATTGTTAAATGCGAGATTATCAATCGCCTCCAACATTTCATTCAGTCGGGTATTGTAGCTTTCAAAGACAAATACCCTCCAAGATTCGTATTGTACGATCCAATCCACCATTTTGTGGACGGGAATCATCACCAATTCGGTATAGATTTCGGCAACTGCCCTGATATTACTTTTGGTTTTTCGCAAACAGCAGTTGAGCGTCATAGCACAAGTATCGCCCACTTCCAAATAATACAACAGCAATTCACCACCATCTTCCTCATCCTCTCGCATGATTTTGATAGAACCCGACAGCAACAAAGGCATATACTCAATCGAGTCGCCAATGTCCATAATAGTAGTATCTTCTTTGATTTTTCGATAATTACCAATCGAAGCCATTTCTTCAATCAATTTGGCTTCAAAAACATATAAGTACCTTTCCTTCAATAGTTCTAACATAGGCTCAAATAAAAATTCTCTACAGATAAATTAGGCTTGGGCTTAGATTCAAGCCATACATGCACCTTTTAGGGCTTACAAAATAGGCTCATTTAAGCACCTCACAAAGGTACACAATTGAAGCAATGAAACCATTAGGCAGCATTCTGAAAACTTAAATGGGAGAAATCACAAGGAACTAAATCCATACATTCTATTGTTATCAAAAACAATGTACATTTATACAAACTTAAAACTTGAGTTTGTATTTAAAACTCCTCCAATACTCCTCTATGCAGCACCAAGAAATATTTGTCAGTCAAGAAAAACAACTCCAAGATTTTGAAAATGCACTCCTC
>JBGCDY010000685.1:0-3772 GCA_045105835.1 Chitinophagales bacterium | reverse complement strand
TCTTTCAGCCAATACCTCAAAGTTATTTCTCTCTACAATTTCTCTTCCACCCCAACCAAAATTACAGATGGCAGACCTTCTCCTTCCTCTATTACTTACATACATTACTTTACCAGGATG
This sequence comes from Chitinophagales bacterium, assembly GCA_045105835.1. Classification (GTDB taxonomy): domain Bacteria; phylum Bacteroidota; class Bacteroidia; order Chitinophagales; family UBA2359; genus JAUHXA01. The sequence goes on along the minus strand of JBGCDY010000685.1, from coordinate 3,652 downwards.
AACTCCCAAATCCTTACCACTGCGGTCTTTATAGTTTACTCTTCCTATGAACAATGGATTGCCATTTTCGCTACCACCTTTGAAAGCTTTTGAAGGAATAGAACTGCCATTTGAAGGAATCCATTTAATTTCTGTCTTGCCATTGTGTGTCAATACATCAAACTGCTTGAGGAAAATTTCTTTTCCTCCCCAACCAATGTGACACATATTGCTCACTACCTTGCCTGGGTGTGTACCTCCTTGATAGTTACAACGACAAACGGCTAAGCTCTTTCCGTTTTCTGAACCTCCAATGACGGCATTTTGGGGAATTCTACCTTGAAAAGATGTCCAAGATAATTGTGCAAATACTTCACTGCTAAATATTAAGAGTAGTGCTAAAATCATGAAATGCTGAATGAAATGTTTCATGCTAAAACGATTGAGGTTAATGATAAAATAAGGTTTAAATCATTCGATTTGCCTCATGCTACGTAAGCCTCTTTTTCCTTCAGACACTTTTTGAAAAAAAAATTATCTTTATTGCCCGAACTCAAATTTCCCTATGAACACTCAATGAACGCCATGTCTCAAACATCCGATTTAGAATTGTTGGAGTTGAATCCCAATCTATTGATAGAAAAGTACCATGCAATTATTTACAAGGTTGTTTCCATTTACACAGAAAATTCTCCATTTAATCAACTCAGTCATGCCGAACTCCTAAAAGGGGTGAATGCTCGACTCCCTCAATATCTTCCCTTTCTTTATCAAAAACAGCTGAAAAAAAGTCTTGTAAAAACTTTACTACTCGAAGCTTGTCGCATTTTATGCAATCAGGTCGAGGACCTTCATTTATTGGAGGCAGACACCAATCAGTTGATTCTCAAATACAAACCAACGATTTACGCACGGGTATATACCTATGTCAATACAGACTACCTTCGAAGTGACCAAGTAGAGGATATGGCACACTATGTATTGGAGCGTTTGCTAAAAAAATTGAAAAGCGAAAACTTTGGCTATATAGAAATTAAGTCCCTCTTTCGTACCTACTTTTTCCAAACCATCAACAATGCCATCAAAGATGGTTTGCGACAATTGCGCTCCAAAAAAGCGAGTATAGGTATGAGAGAAGTGCTAAAAGATACCGATGCGATTGATAAAAATATCTTCAATAGATTGACAGGGCGTTTGGACTTAGAAATACAGTGCAAGCTATACGACAGGCTACTTCAACTCTACAAGACTACAGACCGCACAAAATTTGAGTTGAGTGCAAAAGTCAGCTACTATATTTTACTCGAAAATAAGGATGTACAACGGCTTGAACTCAATGAAAACATGAAGGTAGAGTTGTTGGTCTGTTTTGGAGAACGCTATACTGACATGAGCAAAGAGGATGTCTGGAGCACCTTGGTTATTTTTACGAATCTCATTGAAAGGAAAAATATCAGTGGAGATGGAATGCAAAAGTGGTTTTTTCGCCGTCGCAATTGGATGGTGGTTAAAATACTCTATATCATGAACTTCAATGGCAGGGTACAGAAAAAACTCAATGAAACAGAAAAGAAGATACTCTTAAAAATCCGCAGTCGGTCAGTGGGGAAAGTAGCAGAAGATTATTTTGGGGAGATTGTTTATGGATATTACAAACCAAGTTTCAATACAAGACCATAAGTAAAACCTATGAAATAGATTAGACCAAATTCATCTTTAAGTCGTTCATTTTCAATGAGTTTTTTTTTTAAACTTGAGTTTGTACCTTGAATTTTAGTTTTCACTAAGGCATAGAGAATCAATTAAAATGAAAAACGATAATACCTTACTATTTTTTGAAGAAGATGGACATCTTAGTGCCAAAGGACGGATGTTCTATGCCGAAGCCATTGAATTTGATAAAAAAAATCTTCTTCCTGATCAGATGTACGAGCATGTTAACTTCTGTGCAGAATGTAGTTTTGAAATAATAATGCTCAAGACTTTAATGGATGAAATCTCTATTGGTACTGTTGAAGAACACCCCGTTTTTAGTAGCTCCAATAGTAGGTATTCCCTATCCGATAAATTGGAAGGTATAGATGATTTGCTTGAAAAAATCAAAGCCGAAGCCATCTTAATTCCACTCTATGAAAACATTATAGAAGAACAATTAGCATCCGCTTATCGACTCTCCTCTTCTCCAATCAAGGTACTTTCTCCCATAAGCGAACAACTCTACCAGGATAAGGTCACCTTCACTTTTGAACAAGCAACTTCTATCAAATTGATTTTACAAATTGAAAACCATCAGGGGGAAGTTTATAAAGCTGAAATCCCTACAAATACCACTACTCATACCCTTCCTTTACTCCCTCCAATGAAATTCCCAACAGGTTTGTATTATTGGAAATTAGTGGGTCGGGGTGTTCAGCGAATGATGGGGAAATTTTATGTTTATCAAGTATAAAATTTAGGAATCGGATACCTTGAAAATATCCCATTCCTCCTCGCATTATCCTCCAATCAAAGCATATCCCGCCCAATCTTCAGGTGTTTTCAAACTCTGCTGAATCACCTCCAATTTTGCCTTACGCAAAGCACTTGCATAAGTCTCGCCTTCAAGAATACAGCTGAACAATCGCTTGACCAATTCTCCACTCGAAGCGTCAGGAATGTCAAACTGCGTAAAAATGATGTTACTCGCCCCTGCATACAAAAAACCTCGATTGATTGCCATCATTCCTTCTCCTGTCACCAATTTGCCCACTCCACTACTGCAACTGCTCAATACCACCAAATAGGCATCCAATTGGAGGTGATAAGCTTCGGAAGTGTGGAGGAGATAGGAATTATAGGTATCGGATACCTCGCCCTTTGAAGCCAAATAAATCCCCGAAAGCCCTGCATTTCCATTCTGGACATAGCCATGTGTCGCAATCAAAACATACTTGTGATTCAACGCATTTTCAAACAAATTTTGCTTATTTGCAGAAGCATACAAAAAAGCTTGTGCCTCCAATTCTTTTTCTTCAAAAAGTTGAAAAACCTCTTTGACCTCATTTTCGGTATTCGGCAAGGTCGCCAAAGCCCTTTCTCCCGCCCGATTGGAGCGCATCACTTTGGTTTGTCCCCTACTACTCGCCAAAGCAAGCTCCGTATTTTCAGAACCATCAAAACTCACAGGCGCAAAACCCACAAAGCTGGCAGCTTGTGGCCGTTTTTGTTCTTGTCGGGCTACACTGTGAAGCAACATTGTGGTAGAATAATGGTAGCTGATGTCGTAATCTTTGACCAAATAGGGCAATGCTGAAAAATCACAATCGGCACTGATTTTAGCTCGACTTTCTGCCTTTAGCTTCCTTGTGTCTATCAAGGCGTCAAAGGATACAGTGGCGAGTTCATTGTGTGGAATGAGGATAAGTTTGGAGGCATTTTGTATTTCTTCCAAAACAGGTAGCAGTAGCAAATCAAACAAAACGCTTGCGCTGTCTATGTATTCGTCAATGTCTGCAAGGGCAATCGCATCTTGGAAGTCGGCAATGAGTTGGGTGAAATTGGCGGGTTTGTCGATTGTCTGGATTTGGTAATCATTGGAGGTGATCAAAAAAGTGTAGATGGTTTCTTCGGCTACATGATACGAAATCACGCTCACTAACGGAGGGTTTCGAAACCCTCCGTTAGTGAGCGTGGG
>JBGCDY010000684.1:0-6390 GCA_045105835.1 Chitinophagales bacterium | reverse complement strand
GTACCTTCTGTTTTGGCAACTGTAATAATTGTAGTAGGAAAATTTGGACGCATTTTTACTCCACTGCAATCCATGTCCAGAGCTAATAACTCCGATTGCAGGTACCGCCCCAATCCATCCTCGCCAATACTTGCCACGAGTTTTACCTGACTCCCCAATTTCGACAAGTTTCGAGCGAAGTTTGCAGGGCTTCCACCAGCAAAACGCTCAAACGCAAGTGTATCTTGCAGACTATCCGCCTTATTTTTGCCAATCAAATCAATTAGTAATTCTCCTACTGCAATAACATGAAAGGGTTTGGTTTTATTTAGATTCTTCAAAGTCTATTTTTTATTTAATGAACAATGTTCGAAGTGGGAAAGGGTAAATAAAGAATTGAATTACAGCCATCAAAAACCATTCCTTGTATAGTTTTTTTAGCTATGTATCAGCATTCAAAATTCCATGCAAATTAACCTCCTTTTTCATTTTTTTTACTACCTTTTAGTCCTCAAAAATAATTTTGAAAAAAAATGGCATTACGGAAACTTTTTTCCAAAAAAATTAGTTTTACAATCGAATTTACTAATAAAACTGGCAATTAAGTCATTTAAATTGGTATCTTTGGAGACTGATAATATTTTAAAGGAGGGTTATTTTGTGATGATTAACCCTTCAAAATTAAAAAATCAGCTTCGAGAATTCGAAGAAAAGTATCGGTTTCTACTCAAACAAAGAAAATTTACTAACAAAAACATATAGCATTAAATTATGGCAGTTGATCCAGAAAAATTGAAAGCCTTAGGCTTAACAGTAGCCAAATTAGACAAGATTTATGGAAAAGGCACTGTAATGAAATTGGGTGATACTAAAGGTATTGTGAGAGGCGACACCTTCCCTACAGGTTGTTTGGGCTTAGATATTGCGCTGGGCATTGGCGGCTATCCAAAAGGTCGTGTAATCGAAATTTATGGCCCTGAATCTTCAGGTAAAACTACCTTGGCGATTCATGCGATTGCAGAAGTACACAAAAGAGGTGGATTGGCTGCTTTTATTGATGCAGAGCATGCTTTTGACAAAGGTTATGCAGAAGCCTTGGGGGTAGATGTGGACAACTTGTTTATGTCGCAGCCTGATAATGGTGAGCAAGCATTGGAGATTGCAGAGCATTTGATTCGGTCAGCAGCTGTAGACTTGGTTGTTATTGATTCCGTTGCAGCTTTGGTACCAAGAGGTGAGATTGAAGGTGAAATGGGAGATTCAAAAATGGGTTTGCAGGCTCGTTTGATGTCGCAAGCGATGCGTAAATTGTCAGGTGCCATCAGCAAAACAGGTTGTATTTGCATTTTTATCAATCAGTTGCGCCAAAAAATTGGTGTTATGTTTGGTAACCCCGAAACAACTACGGGGGGTAATGCCCTAAAATTTTATGCTTCTATTCGATTGGATATTCGCCGTATTGGTCAAATCAAAAACGGTACGGACATCGTTGGGAATAGAACCCGTATCAAGGTGGTGAAAAACAAAATGGCTCCTCCTTTCAAATTGACCGAATTTGACATCATGTATGGTGAAGGGGTTTCTAAACTTGGTGAAATCATTGACTACGGTGTAGAAATGGACCTCATTGGCAAAAGTGGCTCTTGGTACAGTTTTGAAGGCAATAAGATTGGCCAGGGTAGAGAGAATGTGAAAAAATTCTTGAGAGATAATCCTGAGTTGGCAATTGAGTTGGAAAAACGAATCAAATCCAAAATTTTTGGAGAGGATGAGGTAGAAGAAGTTGTTGAGGCAAAAGGCAAAAAGAAAAAATAGTGCTTCGCTCCTATGTTGAAGTATAGAAAGGGTTGAATGAACGGATGTTTGTTCAACCTTTTTTTGTTGACAGCAATTAATAGTTTAAGTACCTAATCAAAGGTAATCGGGTATTGTTTTTTACTAAACCGTTAAAGACGCAAGACTTATCTTAAGCCTTGCGTCTTTAATCTTTTGTCTCAGTACTTAAGAAACCAATCACGAATTACTAATTTACCAATCACTATACTACCTACTCAACCATTCTTTAAATTCCTTAGTTCGTTTGCGGCTTACAATAAACTCTTGCCCCTTGTCTTCTGCCATCTCCAGTTTGAAGCGGTGATTGAACCAAGAGTGCATCTTTTGGATGGCTTCAATGTGGATGATTTGCTGGCGATTGATGCGAAAAAAAGTACTGGGGTCAAGCTGATTTTGTAGTTGTTCCAAAGATTCATCAAGTGCATGTCGCTTGCCTTTGTTGTCCACCAAAAAAGTCAAGCCATCCGCTGAATAAAGGTAGTTTACCGAATCACTTGCAAGGTATTCCCACGTTTGACCATGCTTCAATAAAAAGCGACCTTTATAGGGTTTGGGTTGGGCGAGTTGTTGAATCAGGTTTTGAAGGCTGTCATTGTTTAACGTGACTTTTGAAGCTTGTTGGTGGTAACGGTGAAACTTTTGTAGGGCAGCAGCCAATTCTTCTTTTTCAATGGGTTTGAGTAAATAATCTACACTGTTCACCTTGAATGCCTGCAAACTGTATCTGTCAAAAGCAGTGGTAAAAATCACAGGACAGTTCACCTTCACTTGCCGAAATATGTCAAAACTCAAACCGTCCGCCAACTGGATATCCATAAATATCAAATCAGGCATTTCATGACTTTGAAACCACTCAACAGCATCTTCTACACTGTCCACAGCCTCCAAAATAGTAGCTTGAGGTTCGAGTGTGCTCAAAAGTTCAGTGAGCATTTTTGCAGCATGGTATTCGTCCTCGATGATGAGAAAATTCATGGTTGTCGTCTTTTTAGTCGTTCAGGGTTTTAAGTACTCGTACAAAAGTAATCAGGTGATTCATTTGCCATAATTGCTTGGGAAACAGTTTTTCTCTATCTGACATCTCGCATCTAACTTCTGACATCCTACTTACTTTTCACACAAAATATAGGCTCGTTTACTCGGATATTCTTTGCCTTCATAAGGATAACGCACAAAAGCATCCAAAACCGTCCAAGCACATTCTTTCAACATTGCGACCACCTTATCTGCATCAAAAAAATGAAAATTCACCTCCACTTTTTCCTCCAATAAATCATCGACTGCCATGACCTGCTCTTCGGTATGGAAGCTGAATAAAAACGGCCCGCCTGCTTGGGTGACTCGGTGGATTTCGGTCAAGGCTTGCACCAATTCTGCCTCATTGAAGTGGACAATGGCATAAAAAGCGGTAATGGCTGCAAAGTGTTCATTTTCAAAATTCAACTCCAACATATTCCCTACTTCAAAATCAATTTTGGGACATAAACTTCGAGCCATTCCAATCATTTCAGGAGAAAGGTCAATTCCCAGAATATCTTTTGCACCAAACTGTTGTAAAAAAGCAGTTGTATGTCCACAACCGCAGCCCAAATCCGCTATTTTGCCTTTATCACCATTGTCTGCCGCAAAACGACTCAACATCATGCGGTCAAGGGATTTGTATGCCAGTTCTCCAAAAAACTGGTCGGCATATTTTGCAGCTACTTTGTTGTAGCAATTGATGACATTTTGTTTTTGATACATACTTGGAGTTTTTTCTTAAAAAGCTGTTACCTTTTTGACTTTTGGGGATTCTAATAGAAACGAAATCCCCTTCGTTGATTCAAATCAAAAATCACAATAAACACTATTTCATTATGAAAACCTCAGAAACTTTGACCAACAACGCACTCAAAATGATTCAAAACACCATCAAACAATCCTCAGTCAATAGTTATTCAACTGCACAGCCAGGTGGAAGTTTGCAAAATTCTCTTTGGAACTTGTACTTGGATAACCAACAAAAATACCAAGAGAAGAAATAATTCACTGCATTTATTGAGATTCAGTAACTCCAATCAAAGGCAAACTCACCTCAAAAAACACTTCTGTTTCTGCAATATCCACCTCCTGCATGGTAAACAAACGGTAGCGGGTTTTGATGTTTTCCAAGCCCACTTTGGTAGAGTGCATTACCTGTTGTTTACATTGGAGGTTGTTGCGAACCTGCAATTTTTGCTGGTCGTTTACAAACACTTCAATCGTCAATGGCTTTTTCTTGGAAATGATGTTGTGTTTGATGGCGTTCTCAAAGAGAATCTGCAAACTCAAGGGCACAATTTTGTGGCGTTTGAAATTTTGAGGAATATCGAAATGCACGTGTAGATTTCCCCTAAAACGCTCTTGTTGAAGGAAAATATAGGACTGAACAAAGTCCAACTCTTCCTGCAACTCTATCAAAGGTTCTTCTCTGCTCTCCAAAATATAGCGATAAACATTCGACAATTTTTTCAAAAACTTCTTTGCCAAATCGGGGTCATCTGCCACTATACTCATCAAAGTATTGAGACTGTTGAACAAAAAATGAGGATTGACCTGATTCCTAAGTCCCTGCCATTGCGACTGCAAATGCGCCCGTTTGACCTCCTCTTTTTCGAGAATCGACTGTTGGAGTTGCGTATAAAAATAGATACTTTCATAAACAGCCATAACCAGAAATGAAACCATCAAAGTAATTCCCACTCCTTGTTTGTAAGAATAAGTATGATGGAGGGAAAAATTACAGGATTCTGCAATAAATACAAAACTCAACTTCAAGATAGCTCCCCACACAAAAGCCAGAAAAATGGAAACTCCCACCTCCCAAATAATTCGCTTTTTAACCTCTTCAAATTTTGGAAATTTCTGTCGAAGTCGAATCAACGTCCACCTATGTACTATCCAATGTCCTCCCACAAAATACATAGAATGCCACCACCATTCATAGTAGTTTTGAAAATTTCTGGAAAAATCTACGTTGAAAAACAACAAAGGAATGACCAAACCCCAAAAGGGAACCCCTATGATAAACACCCATTTATCATCAAATCCTAAGTATTTTTTGCGTATGGTTTTGGAAAAGAGCAATAGCTTCGTTATGAATGAAAAGAGAAATTAAAATCAGGGAAGAAGCCAACTTGATTGACTTCATTCACCTGATTTGGTCTGCCGATTGATTGTAAAGGCGGACAAAAATATTCTCTTTATCCAATACATTCTGGATATCGAGATAAAATGATGCGAAATTTTATGTTTAATGCTTTTGAGGGAATAGCAGCAGGCAAAATGCAGTGAGATAATGTATCATTTTTACTTGTGAAATTCGTAGAATCCATTGAAGAAAAAAAAAGAAGGTGAGTGAAGTGTCGTAATTTTGGGTTGAAGTGAAGAAGAATGCTTTTCTGATAGAAGTATGTTTGAATGAGCCATTCAAGACCAATCAAGTTTTGCTAACTTTGGTTTTGATTCTTATGAATAGTCCTCTACTTCAAAAAATATGCATAATGGAGGAAAGACGAGGAATCCTATTTCTAAAAAAACAAACAAGATTGAAATGTCAAAACAGAATATAGAGGCTGCTGCAAAACGATTGCGAGAAGCGGCAAAAACAGGCATTACCTGCCAGCCTGTGCGGGATTTGATTGGTGAAACAGATTTGGAGCAAGCTTATCAGGTACAAAAAATCAACAACAATTTTCGGATTGCAGAAGGAGCAAGAATTGTGGGTAGCAAAATTGGTCTGACCTCCCCTGTTGTCCAGCAACATTTCGGCATTTCACAGCCTGATTTCGGAATGCTTTGGAGCGACAAAGAGGTCTGGAACAATGGCGAAATTTCGGTGAAAGAAATCATGCAGCCCAAAGCCGAAGCAGAAATCGCCTTTGTATTGGGCAAAGATTTAAGCTCTCCTTCGCTCACTTCAATAGATATCATTTCTGCAATTGACTATGCCTTGGCTTCCATCGAAATTGTGGGCAGCCGAATTGAAGCTTGGGACATTCGGATTACAGACACGATTGCAGACAATGCTTCTGCAAGCCATTTTGTGGTGGGTCACAAACCTGTTCGATTGGAGAATTTGGATTTGATTAACTGCGGTATGGTTATGTACAAAAATGGTGAAAAAGTTTCGGAAGGCAGAGGCGGAGAATGCTTGGGTTCGCCCATCAATGCAATGCTTTGGTTGGCAAAAAAAATGGCAAGTATCGGCAATCCTATGCGGGCTGGAGATGTAGTTTTGACGGGAGCATTGGGACCAATGGTCAATATTTCTGCGGGAGATTCTTTTAAGGCAGAGATTGAAGGACTGGGAGAAGTTTTGGTGAATTTTACGGAATAGTGACTGGTTGATTCGTGATTGGTTTTATAAAAAATGCGACAACAGTGAAGAGAATAATCTTAACACGATGAAATTATCATTCTCCCAATTCACGATTTTTGTCACAGAATCTAAAATGACAACAAAATGCAAAAAACAAAAATAGCAATAATCGGTCCTGGTAACATCGGTACGGACTTGATGATTAAGGTGATACGCACATCTGATGTTTTGGAAAT
>JBGCDY010000683.1:0-9154 GCA_045105835.1 Chitinophagales bacterium | reverse complement strand
ATTTGCAGTCGTCGAAGTAAGGCACGATTGTTTTCAAGTTGGAGGTTGTGTGGTATCATTGCAGAGAGGTTTATTCTATAAAAAAGCCAACAGGCTTACCTATTGGCTCAAAATTATCTATTTATTGGATGCCTTTACCTCACCACTTTTGAGTATTTGAATAGTCCAGTTCAAACCTTTTTTTGGGGGCTAAAATGTGCTTTGTTCTTAAGTACCCGTACAAAAGTAATCAAGTGATTCATTTGCCATAATTGCTTGAGAAACAGTTTTTCTCTATCTGACATCTCGCATCTAACCTCTGACATCCTACTTAATTTGCTGTTCGTTTGTGGCGAAATCGTTTTTTTAGGAAACTGTCTAAAAGGGTCAATAACCCCAATACATATATCAAAGCAAGACTGCTGAATACAATCGGATTGCGTGCCAAACCTACCAAGCCGCCCAAACTTTCAATAATGAACAAACCCAAGGTTCCCATTCCTTCTGTTCCGCTTGTTGCAGGAGTATCTTGCAGGAAGTAAATAAATCCTGTCAAGGCTAAAAAAGCAAGCAACAAATACACAGGCATAGGTTTCCAAAAGGCTTGAATATCAGCCGATGGTGCTTCTGTCATTTTGGTTACAGGCTGCAATTTTGCCATCACGGCTGCATTGAAGCTGGTGGAAGGCATTGCAACCTCCATGGTATGCAAATCCTGATTGAGTACCTTGACGGTCTCATATATTTGTAGCAATTCTTGGTGTTCCTCCAATTGCAGTTGTTCGAGGATATAACTGGAACGAGATTGGGTACAACCTCCATCCAACAAATCCCATATATCTTGTTCTGTTATTGATTTCATTTTCTAATGCTTCGTGAAATGTTCAAAATAGCTCAATCGAAATTGAGGTTTTCACTTATAATATTTCTCTGACTTCTTCCTTCAATAAACCCTTCAAGGCGGGCAAAAGTTTTTTTCTGGCCCTGTGCAATTTCACCTTCGCATTGCTGAGTGAAATCCCCATCGTTCCTACAATTTCTTTCAAAGATAACTCATGCAGATAGAATAAGGTAATAATTCCTGCTTCATCTTTGGGGAGCATCGCAATTGCTTCTTGTATAAATCGCTGTCTTTGTTTGGCTTTGAGTTTGGTAAATTGCGGCAATGCAATGCTTGACATATCGTAATCTTCTGGCTCTCTGTTGTTGTAGAGTGCCTTTTTGTTGGTTTGACTTCTCAAATGACTGATAGCCGTTTTGTAGGTGATGCTGTACAACCATGTCGAAAATTTCGATTTGCCTTCAAATTTGTGCAGTGAATGAAAAGCCTTTACGAAAGCATCCTGTGCTACCTCCTCTGCTTCTTGTGGGTTTTTGACCAATCGCAAAGCCAAGGTATAAACCAATGCTTTGTAACGATTCATCAAACGCTCATAAGCTGCATGATTGCCTTTAATTGTTTGCCGAATGTCTCTTATGTCTGAGTCTGTTTGCATAAAGTGTGGCGGTAAGAAATCTATTATTACCTAAAAGGTGTTTGTAAGATAAGTCGCTGCCTGTTTCAGATAGGTTACAGTTTGGTACATTTTTTTTTAAATCACAACAAAAAACAATTGGATAAAATTCAAACTCAAAACATAAAAACAAATCAAAATCAACTGACTAACAATTAGTTGACCCTCAAATCAAAGACCTTAACTATTGAAGCTTCAATAAATTATTTTTTTTTAAGAGCTTGGCACTTATTTTGCAGATAGTTATAAATCCAGATTACAAAAATCCATTCTTCTCATTTATTTCTTTTCTAACTCCACTCAAAATACCTTTTATTCATCAACGCTTTATACTTTTTGGTATGTTACAACTTGGTACCGATGTGGATTTCACATCCCATGAGAACGAAGGTTTTTTTGAAATTAAAAATATTGCAAAGAATAATTCTCTATTTGAGGAACAGGATACTTCTCAGGAAGAGATTCCTCCTATTGATAAAAACTCTTTACCTACTTACAGTGACATCACTGACAAGACAATATCTACGCCAACAGAAGGCTACTTGTTCAATGAAAATTATGTCCTCGAAGAAGATGTTTTAAATCCAAAACAAGACCCCTCCTTTTGCGAAAAAAATACACCTCAAGCGGAAGAACTCACTTCAATGAAAGATTCGGTAGCTGAGGCGAACAATTCAGTTGAAGAGAAGCTGGAGTTTGATCCTGATACTTACCTTCAGCACCTAAGGGAAATGTTCAACAATAAGCAGCAATACATGATGGAAATGATTGAAATTCTATTGCTGCAAGTTCCTGAAGCTTCACAAAAAATGGAGGTAGCGATTGCTACGGAAAATTGGGATGAAATGTTTTTTCAAAGTCACCGCATCAAATCAACCTTCAAAATCGTAGGTTTACACGAGTTGGTGAATGTTTGTATGGCTATTGAAGGAAGAACCCGAATCATTGCTCCAGAAGAACTGCACCTTGTACCTGATTTTTTCAAGCAATTTCAAATATTGAGCAAAGCAGAAGTTCCCAATTTAGAAAAAGCATTTGAGTACCTCAAAGAGAGATGCGAACAGGAGAGAAGCAAATTACCAACAGATGATTCCGATTCTACTTTCCTTCTTTGACCTCCCACAATTTCCACCACGGCACATGCGGTTTTTCATGGTGCTCGTAGTGATAACCAAAAAAATAGCATGTAATGAATGCCCAAAGATGATTTTGGGCTTGACTTCGTGATTGATGCTTGTTGTCATGCTCGCCTTTGTGTGGAAGATAGGTTCCAAAATAAAACAACTGAAAAGTGCTGAGTATAGCTGGGGCAATCCAAAAAATCAATAAATTTTCGGTTGGTAAAAACAACTTCAATACATTGAAAGAAATGGCATAACACAATATTTGCCACACACTCACATAGTGTTTCACAAATTCAAAATACCACTTCCAAAAACTTCCCTCGTAATAATCTGGATCCTTGTCTGTGTGCACAAATCGGTGGTGTTCATGGTGTTTTTCAAACAAACGGTCGTAAAGAAAAAAAGCATATAAAAAAGTACAAATACGCCCAATTCCATTGTTGATTTGTTTGTTTCGAGGCGCAAGGCTATGGTGCATGGCATCATGAGCTGTGATAAAAAGCCCTGTGTACAAATGTATTTGGAATAAAAAAAGAAGATAGGTCAAAGGAGACCAATAGTTGATTTCCAAGTAAAGCCCCCAAAATAAATTGACACTCCAAAAAGAAATAACCATCAAAGCCATCCAAATTCCTTGATAATTCGTAGATAAGTTACTTGAAATTGTTTTCCCTTTCATTTGACCGATTAAATTGTTTTAGAATCGTTTATACAGTACGTTTAAAAAAAAATTAAAAGAAAAGGTTCACAAGTGTTAACGTTTTCCAAAAAAATGTAACTAATAGAAGTATAAGCAATGTTCTTTGAGGTTACTATTATTGGGAAACTTTCTGCAAATTATCAGTATTTTGCGGAATTAAATCAATTTTCAACAACTCTATGCCCTATACTTATGAATACCCTCGACCATCCGTAACCGTTGATGCGGTGGTATTTGGTTATGATGGAACGGATTTAAAAATATTGTTGATACAAAGAAAACACAATCCTTTTGAGAATTATTGGGCTTTGCCTGGTGGATTTGTCGACATGAGTGAAGATTTGGAAACAGCAGTACAGCGAGAGTTGGAAGAGGAAACGGGTTTGAAGGATATTTTTTTTGAACAATTGTTCACTTTCGGAGCTCCCAACAGAGATCCGAGAGGCAGGGTGATTTCAATTGCCTATTTTGCCTTGGTCAAAAAAACCGATTTTCACTATGCCAAAGCTGCAAGCGATGCCAAAGAGGTGAAATGGTTTTCGATGAATAATCTACCCAAACTTGCTTTTGATCACAATAAGATTTTAGGCATGGCTTTGGATAGGATAAGAGGAAAGGTGCGGTGGCAGCCCATTGGCTTTGAGCTTTTACCCCAAAAATTTCCATTATCAGAATTGCAGCATATATATGAGACCATTCTGGATGGAAAATTGGACAAACGAAACTTTCGAAAGAATATCTTAAAGATGGATATTCTCAAAGAATTGGATGAATTTCAGAAAGACGTTTCGCACAGGGCAGCACGACTGTACAGTTTTGATCAAAAAAAGTACGACCAAAAGCTCAAAGAAGGTTTTGATTTTGAGCTTCGTCAAAAACTATTGAATCAATAGAATAGTCAAGCTTCCTAAACATTATTTTGATATACCCTTTGTGCCATTTAGAAAAAAAATAATATTATATATTTTTCTAAAACAAAACGTACAATTATAAATCGATTGATCATCAATATTTTATAATTCATTCAATGTCTCTTATTTTTCACTATTCTATTGAAAAACACTGAGATATATTCACATTAATAAGTTTTAAAGTACTTTTCATAAATTGTTCGCATAAAATCATTATTTTTTTTTTATATTCAAATAGTAATTACTATTTTGCAAAACATTTTTTTTCACCCTATAAGCATCCTTTTCACTCAATTAACAGTCTAAATAAAACCCAAAACATTGCACCTCACTCATTAATTCTACAAGCTTTTAGCAAATGTTCAAAATCTATAGTATAACTTGTTTTTTGTGTCTCACTTTATCCATGGCAGCATTTTCCGAAGACGGAAAGTGTCGTGACGGAAAAGTACAAACAACACAAGCCAAGAAAACAGCCTCTAAAGAGGACAAACAGCCTGATTATCAATATGAGGTTTCGGGAATGACAGTCTCTTATGAGTCATCTAAATCTTCGACTGATTCATTGGATTTGGAGTGGGAACTAGGGGATAATACAACCATACAGTCCATCCAAAAATTTAATCATACTTACCAAAACTTGGGCAACTATGAAACCTGTCTAACCCTCAACAACCCAATAAATCCAGAAAAGCTTATTAAAAAATGTAAAGTTATCACGTTGGGAGATCCAAAAATGTGTGAAGCCGATTGGGTTCCTGTATGTGGCTGTGACAACCAAACATATATGAACAGTTGTTTTGCAGAAAACTACCACGGAGTATATTATTGGGAAGAAGGTCCTTGTTCCAACATTGATTATTCTTTGTATTCCTCTTTTATCTATGAAAATCAATCCAATTTAGCCATCCAATTTGTCAATACTTCTGCAGGAAATTTTGACAATTATGTATGGGATTTTGGAAATGGTCAAAACTCCACTGCAAGAAATCCACAAATCCTTTTTCCCATCAAAGGAACCTATACTATCTGTTTGACAGTAAAAAGCAGTGTCACAAAAATGCAGGAAACCTATTGTGAAGAAATTGAAGTAGGAATAGGTAATTAGAATTTGCTACACAACGAATTAATGAATAAAAAAAGAGCCTGATAATAACCAGGCTCTTTTTTTATGTTTTACTCATTCATTTTAGGAATACTTCAAAACAAGTTTACAAATTCTTTTCACCAAACTCACATTGAAGCAGTCCTTATTTTTTTACCCCCTCTTTAAAAGGCTTCCTCTGCTCCCATTCATCATTGCGAAGTCGGTTGATAACGGGTGCCAAAATGCGGTTCCCAATAAAATTTTGATGGCGCATAAAGCTATTCGCATTGATGGGTTCTGCCCCCACTGTACTTTTGATTTCGTGAGCCGTTCGTCCAAAAGCCAAAGTTTTGACTCGATACTTAATCGCCTCATTCACCAAATCATATAAAATATTGGCGTACAACCCATGAGGGCGATTCATCCCATAACGATAACCCACGTAGTGCGCTTCTAAATGTGTTTCGGTCACAAAATAACTGATAAACCCAACCAATTCTTCCTCCAAGTAATAGCCCAAAATTTTGAATTGACCACCAAATTGTTTCTTCAATTCCACATAATACTGAGGGCTTGCAGAAAGTAAATTAACCTCGGCACTATCTGCAATTTCTTTGTAGAGTTCAAATATTAGTTGTTGGCTCTCCTTAATTTCCTCCAATGACAAATCCCTACTCACCAATTTTTTAGCCTTCTTTCGGTAACTCTTAGTACGTGTGCGGTATTTTGAAGTCATGCTTTGAAGGTAATCTTCAAAACAGTACCACTCATCTCGAAGATACAATACCATATCAGGCAACCCTTCTACTTCTTTATACCCTTGTGTATTGAAAAAACGGGCATATTCCAACATTTCTGCTTCAAACTCCTTGACCATCACCGCAGTAACAGGGTCATTTTTTATTTTCTCCTCTTCAATGATCTGGTCAATTCCTTTGTTCAATTCTTCAAAAGCCTCCGCAGCTTCAATTTTTGACGAGAAACAAAAACCGTGTTGCCCTGTAATGAACGGGTTTCCACAAATCAACATTTTAGGCTCTAAGGCATTCACCTTCTCTCGCATATAGTTTTTGAAAGAAACTCCCACATCATCTATAAATTTGCCCTTCTTCTCCTCCAATTGAAGATTACTCCCTTCCACACGAATCAACTGTATAAATGCCCAAGCAACGGCTTCGCCTCCTTTGAGAATCACAATATAACGCACGCCCACCTTTTGAACATGTGCTTCCTCAAAAGCCGTCAAATATTTTCGGTGCAAAAAAAGTTGTGAATCAGGAATACAATTGTCCCAAAAACCTGCAGGAACCTTATGAATAGAATCAAAAAACTTCATTTCAATTGCTTGTGTGGCAATGCTTTTTTGAACTTTCATGGCGGATATGGGGCAAAAAATTAGATTATTCTTACAAGTAGAAGTGCTAAACATTAGGTCACTTGCTGTTTTGATGAAGGAAGAATTGTGTCAGAATATTTACTAAAAAACAGTACAACAGCTGACCCTGTTCTTTAAAAAACTGTTAAATCAATGACATTAAAAGAAATAAATACGTTCATATAACGCATTTTGTCCCAAAATATTGGAACAACAAAAATGGTCAATTGATTCCAAAGAGGTGCAAATTTAACCTTTTTTAGCTTACCTTTGTAGACTATTGACTTATTCATTTATGAACCAT
Source organism: Chitinophagales bacterium (assembly GCA_045105835.1). Lineage (GTDB taxonomy): Bacteria > Bacteroidota > Bacteroidia > Chitinophagales > UBA2359 > JAUHXA01. The sequence continues at coordinate 2,160 of JBGCDY010000683.1, read as the reverse complement.
AAAAGCCAATTAATCGACCCATTGATTGTAAATTCATCAATGCCTAAAGCAAACTCCAATTAACAATAAATCATGCAAGTTTTAGAAAAAACAACCGTTTTATCCAACAGAATCGTCAATCTGGCGGAATCTGCCACCCTCAAAATGGCAGCCCTTGCACGCCAACTAAAACAAGAAGGAAAAGACGTAATCAGTCTAAGTATTGGCGAGCCTGATTTTGGCACACCAGAACACATCAAAGAGGCTGCTATTCAAGCTATTAAAGACGGCTACTCACATTACACTCCCGTTCCTGGCTACCTTGACCTCAGAGAAGCAATTGTCCAAAAATTCAAACGTGACAACAATTTGGATTTTACGACCAATCAGATTGTCGTTTCGACAGGAGCCAAACAATCTTTGGCAAATGTGATTCTAAGTACCGTGAATCCTGGTGAAGAGGTCATCATGCCGATTCCTTATTGGGTGAGTTATGCCGCTCAGGTAGAACTGGCAGAAGGAGTATTGGTAGAAGTCCCAACATCCATCGAAAACAAGTTCAAAATCACCCCAGAAAGCTTGGAGAATGCCATTACCGAAAAAACCAAACTATTTGTTTTTTCTTCTCCTTGCAATCCGACAGGTTCTCTTTACACAAAAGAAGAATTGCACGCCTTAGCGGAAGTTTTTGCCAAGTACGAAAACATTTACATCGTCTCTGATGAGATTTATGAACACATCACTTTTGAGGGCAAACACGAAAGTATTGCTCAGTTTGAGATCATCAAAGACCGAGTAATCGTGGTCAATGGCTTGTCCAAAGGATTCGCTATGACAGGTTGGAGATTGGGCTATATTGCAGCTCCTCTCGAAATCGCTAAAGCCTGTGGTAAAATGCAGGGGCAGTTCACCTCTGGAACTTGTGGAATCACACAACGTGCCGCTATTGCAGCTTTGACAGGCACTTTAGAGCCTACTTATGCCATGCGTGAGGAATTCAAAAAACGCAGAGAATTGGTCTTGGGTTTATTAAACGACATTCCAGGTGTCAAAACCTATGTCCCAAATGGTGCATTCTATGTTTTTCCAGATGTCAGTTATTACTTAGGTAAATCAACCGACACAGAAACCATCAACACCGTAGATGACTTCTGCATGTACTTACTCAATGATTGTCAAGTATCTGTGGTCACAGGTGCCGCTTTCGGCAATGACCAGTGTTTCCGCCTATCTTATGCAGCTTCTACCGAACAACTAACCGAAGCTCTAAGACGCATCAAAGCAAGTTTGGCGAAACTCCACTAATCAATGATAAGGAACACGTCAAAAGTAAGGCTACAAAGTTTCTTTTGTAAAGAATTGATATTGAAGTGATTTTTTGATTTTTATTCTCATTTTAATTTTCATTCATACCTAAGGAATGCGGAAGAAATAAATTTACACTCTTAATTCCCCCTTTGAAGGGGGTTGGGGGATGTTCAGTCCAAAAAATGTAAATTTATTTTTGTAGCATTCCTAAGTGGTAGTATCACCATTCAATAAAATGGAATACCTGAAATTTTGACAGCATAAGACTTTTGATTTTTTCGTGAAAATATGCAACCCTTCAAAGAAAATTTCAAAAGTCTTACTCACTATCGAATTCTCAAACGTGTGTTTTAATTTTCATTGTTACTTTCATTCACCGCTCATCATTCACCTAATCTATCACCAAAAACATTTAAGACCGTGTCAGACAGCAGTGCTATTATCAATATTTTCAAATCTTTTGAACGGCTAAAGGTACTTATCATTGGCGATGTCATGGTGGACAGCTATATCTTTGGTCACACCACCCGTATTTCCCCCGAAGCTCCAATTCCAGTAGTGGATGTTTACAAGAAAGAAAGCCGTTTGGGAGGTGCTGCAAACGTAGCTTTGAATATCAAAGAATTGGGAGCTACTCCCCTACTCTGCTCTGTTGTCGGTGACGACTACGAAGGTCATGCCTTCAAAAAACACTTACAATTCAACCACATCGACCCTGCCTATATCATTCTCGACCAAGAACGCAAAACAACAGTCAAAACCCGTGTGGTCAGTCGCAACAATCAACTCGTCCGATTTGACTCCGAACAACGTGACCCCATCGACACCAAAACCGAATTGTTGTTGATTGACAACATCATAGACATCCTCTAC
>JBGCDY010000682.1:0-7304 GCA_045105835.1 Chitinophagales bacterium | reverse complement strand
TTCACTGTATCTGACTACAAGACTTTGCTAAATAATTGAAGAAAAAGGAATCGTTAAGCAGTGAATTGAAATGAAAAGCATTGATTTGTAGGTGCTTGTGTATTTTTTTGTAAATGTATTGAACTACTTATTACTTTAAATACTAATCACCAATCCACCAATCCACCAGTTACCAATCACCAAGACACTACCCATACACTGGCAACTGAAAAGAAAATTTTGCCCCTTCTTGCAGCTTACTACTCACGACAGGAACAGTATCATGTAACTCCAATATTTTCTTCACAATCGCCAATCCCAAACCAATACCACCAATCGTCTCTTTTACCCCATTCGTTCGGTTGTGGGTTTGGTAGCGTTCAAAAACGTATGGAATCTGTTCATTCGAAATACCAATACCCGTATCCGAAACCTGTACTTCAATGGCATTGTCTTTCTTGCATAAATCAATCGAAATGCTACCACCTTCGGGGGTGAACTTAATGGCATTGTCGAGTAGATTCTGCAATACACGCTCAATCAAAGCAATGTCTCCCAAGACCATAGGCATGCCATTGGTGATTTGAGTTTTTAGTTCAATTCCCTTGCCCTTCGCCAAAACATCATACTTGTAGTAGGCATCTTGCACCAATTCTTGGATGAAAAAAGGCTCTTTTTTGGGTTTCACCTGCTTGGCTTCCAACTTGGAGAGTTCAAATAATTCCGACACCATTTTCTTCAATTTTGCCGTACTTTTCATGATGATTTCGATGTAGCGTTTGCGTTCATTCGAAGTCAAAGTTTCCTCTTTCATCATCAAAGTTTCGACATAGCCATGAATCACAGCCAAAGGAGTGCGGAGGTCATGAGATACATTGGCAATCAATTCCCTGCGAAGTGTTTCGGCAGATTTCATATCTTCAATATTCGCCAAAATCGTATCTGCCATCTCATTGAAGGCATTGCCCAATTCCGCAATTTCCCCCTTTGAAGGCAAATTCACCCGAGCATTCAAATCTCCCTCTTGGAATTTTCTGACCGTACTCAAAATATTTCGCAAATTGCTGGTCAAAAGCCAAATAGCTCCCAAGCCTATGAAAATGGCTGCAAGGATGGTAAACAAAATGGAAGTCGTCCCCAAATGATACAAATAAGCATACAAGCGACTGTCCATCACTGCATGGTATTCTTCACTCGCCAAAATCACATAAATATAGCCCTTCTCATTTCCTTTCTCGCCCACTGCTGTTGCAGAAAACACCTTTTTCATCATCCGATTTCGGGGGTCTTCTCCGACCAAGAATCGCTCTCCTCCAGATTCAATAAATTGTTTGATGGGAGTCAAATCCACCATGTTCAATTTTAGTTTTTCGACCGTAGCAGCATAGCCCAATATTTCTCCCTTTGGGCAAAGAAGATAGACCTCAATCATTGGGTTGATGGCTTTTACATCCTTGCGAAGTTCCTCCAATTCTTCCTCCATTACTTCTCCATTTTCAGAAAAAGAGGGTAATTTTTGGCTAATACTTTCCGCTACATGGACATTTACCCGTTGAGTCACCTCACAAGCATATTTGTTGGAAGAATAGGCTGCAATGGCGATGTAGGCAAAACCAATCACAATCAACAATACCAGAAAAATAGCCGAAATTTTCCAGTACAGACTGTTCCATATTTTATTCGAAAAACGTTTTTGCATGTTTATAATGTCTTTTGACAAAGGTAGTTTAGTGATTGGTTGATTAGTGACTGGTAATTGGTTGTTAAACTATTTGATTTTCAATGTTTTTTCTTTTAAGCGAGAAAACAGAAAAGGGGTGTAAGAAGTGAGACTTCAAATTCCTTATTGCCAAAACATGAATAATCTTATAGGCTTCGCATTAAACAAGAGTATAGTATAACCCACCCCAACCCCTCCCAAGAGGGGAATTGCTCACTATATATGAGACTCCCCTCCTCGGAGGGGTTGGGGTGAGTTTGAGTCATATAAGTAGTCAATGTATAGACCAATAAAGTATCAAATAACCAAGAGTAAAACAATTTAACAATTAATTGGCAATGAGCAATTTTAGCATCGAACAGCAACTAAAGGAAGCCACTGTACAAGCAGTGCAAGATTTATTTGACAAAACCGTCAGTACAGATCAGGTAATTGTGAATGATACCCGCAAAGAATTTGAAGGGGATTTGACAGTCGTAGTGTTTCCTTTTGTAAGATTTGCTAGACGCTCTCCACAGCAAACAGGAGATACCATTGGTGCTTATTTGCAAGAAAAATTTGACTTCATCACGGGCTTCAATACCATTCAAGGGTTTTTGAATCTGAAAATTGCGGACAGCTATTGGCTGCAAGTTTTCAATGCGATGTGTAAGGAAGAAAACTATGGTCAAAATCCTGCAACGGGCAAAAAAGTGGTGTTGGAGTATTGTGGTCCAAACACCAATAAGCCATTGCACTTGGGGCATATCAGAAATATGTTGTTGGGGTATTCAACGGCGAATATTTTGATGGCAGCAGGGGATGAGGTGCATAAGGTCAATATCTACAACGATAGAGGAATTGCGATTTGCAAATCCATGATCAGTTGGCAAAAATATGCGAATGGTGCTACACCTGAATCTGCTGGTATGAAGGGAGATCATTTTGTGGGAGAATGGTATGTGAGGTATGCTACAGAATTTTCGAAAGAATACAAAGCATGGCAACAAACAGCTGAAGGTCAAAAGGTTTTTGAGGCTTGGCAAGTAGACGAAAAGGCGGTGAAGAAAACCTTGAAGGAGATGGAAGCGGCTAAAAACAGGGCGAAAAAAGAGAAGAAGGAGATCAAGGAAAATGATTTTTCACTTCAAAACTACTTTTTCAAGAACGTTTATGAGCAGACTTACTTCAATGCTTATAGTAAGTTGGGAGCAGAAACGAGCGAAATGTTGAGAAAGTGGGAGGCAAATGATCCTGAGGTGAGAAAGCTTTGGGAGATGAACAACAGATGGGTCTATGATGGTCTGCAAGAAACTTTTGCAGTCTTGGGAGTTGATTTTGAGAAAGACTACATGGAGTCAGACAATTATTTGCAAGGAAAGGAGATGGCATTGAAGGGCTTGGAAGATGGACTATTTTACCAAAAAGAAGATGGTTCTATTTGGGTCGATTTGGAAGACCAAAAACTGGATCACAAGATTTTGTTGAGAAAAGATGGTACTTCGGTCTATATCACCCAAGATTTGGCGGTGGCTGCAAATCGTTATACAGACTATCAGATGGATGATTCTATCTATGTGGTCGGTGATGCACAGGCTTACCACTTCAAGGTATTGAAAGGCACGTTGAAGAAAATGGGCAAACCTTATGCTGATGGAATTCACCATTTGGGATATGGAATGGTCTTTTTGCCATCGGGTAAGATGAAATCAAGAGAGGGGGACAAAGTGGATGCCGATGATTTGATTACTCAAATGGTGGGTATGGCGAAAGAACTGACGCAGGAACAGGGTAAAATTGCAGGTTTGTCGGAAGAAGAGACGAATGATTTGTATAAAAACTTAGGATTGGGTGCATTGAAGTATTTTATCTTGAGAATTGGAGCAAAAAAGAGTTTTGTCTTCAATCCAAAAGAATCTATTGATTTTCATGGGGATACGGGTACTTATGTGCAATACAACTATGCAAGGTCGCAGGCAATTTTGAGAAAATATGGCAAAGATGATTACATACAGGACTTCTCATTTGATAATGGTATTGAAGACTTGGAGAAAGAAATCATCATGTTGCAGTATAAATACCCGTCGGTGATTCTGGAAGCGGCAACAAATTATGATCCTTCCATCATTACGGCTTATGCCTACAACTTGGCGAAAACGTATAGCAAGTTTTGGGCGGCACACTCCATTTTGGGGAATGCAGACGAAAAGGTGACGGCTTTTAGAGTGGCTTTGACTGCTAATAATGCTCGACTGATTAAGTCTGCAATGAAGCTATTAGGTATTGAAGTGCCGAATAGAATGTAAGAGAATTAAAAGGTTTCGGAAGTTTAGTTATTGAAAGAATGAAGACATTATCCTTTTAAAAGCTAAACTTCCAAAAGTCTTTTTGAAGTCTTGAAAAATAAAAACTTCAAGCAAACGTTTTTAACATATATCAACAAACGAATTATTAGCTACAAGTCTATTGTAGTATCTTAACAAACAACTATGATTTAAATTTTATCTTCCATTAAACTTTGTCTCAATGCGTTTCGTCTAACAATAATACCACGAGACATACTCATAGTTGAATTCGTAACCACCATTCACATTTACATAAGTATATAAAGTCCGAAACTATTTATATGAAGGCAATTTTGAAGCCTTTAGCAAAATATTCAAAATGACTCAATCCCATTAGGTGAGCGAGTTTTGTATTGAATATGGTTGCATATTTTGCACTTAATTTTCCTTTTGTCCTTTTGAAGTATCAAAAATGGACAGGAACTTGACTATCAAATTTTGTCCGATATTGGAATTTTTCACCTTAAAATTATGTTCTATTAAAAAGAACCTCTACCTTAACCTTACATATTGTATCAATTCACCCAATTAAAAATTAGGAGGTAGTATCATGTCTGAACCTAGAGTTGAAGCCCCAACACCGAGCGAAAAACCTTTAACCACCCGCGATAAGATTCTTATCGGCGGATTAGGTGCGCTCACCCCAATTATCATGAACCTGTTGGTGATTGATTTGGAAAAACTATTTATTGACCTAACCATAATTTCTGTGATTGCATACATTATTAAAGTAGCGATTCTATTCTACATAGGAGGGATTGTTGCTTATTTGAACAAAGACGAACAGAAACCCATCAAACTGTTTCAGTTGGGTATCTACGCACCCGCTATGATTATTGCGTTTATGAACACCAACCCGCTTCAATCGACTTCGGAAGACGTGCGACAAAGCCTTCTTCCTTCTGAGCCACAACAAATTGTAGTCCCTTCAAAAGAAGATGCCGAACCTGATACAGTGAGTGCCATTATAGAAGGTGCGCCTGATAAAACCAGCATTGCTGTTGCTAAGAAAGCAGATGTAATGTTGAGTGAGGCGGACAAACAACGAATTGCGAATACAAGCTTTACCGACATCATGAAGTCTGTTGCTAATATCGCCGCTGCTGATTTGAGGGTAGCGACAAGGGCTTCACAACCGATGGTACAAAATGATAGCATGCCTGCCGCTTTGAGATTGAAGTTTAGTACACTCCTCGATACGCTCATCCGAAGCTTTCGGGTGAGTGACTCTGCTTTCGTTGCGCCAGTTATCAAAGCCCTTGCGGAAAGGGATGTGAAATACTACGACAATTTGCTGCAAGATATCAGTGATGAAAAACAAAAAATAGACGGTGTAAAACTCAAAGACCCCCAATTGCACGAATTTAGATATCCTTCTGAGACACCCAGTGAGCAATTCATGAGAGGTTTCTTTGGATGGAAGTCCGAACGGTTGTGGTTTTTGGTGGTGGGCAAATTCGAGAAAAAATCGGATGCAGTTCGACATGCTAAAATCCTGACCAGAGAAATGGAGGCAGGAGGTTTGGCATTGGTCAGTGATTCACCAATGGATACATTGATGGTGCCAAGAATCTATAAACCCTATGGCAACATTGTGCCTGAATACTGTGTGGTCATGGGCAGACACCTCAATTTAGAAACGGCAAAACGCCTAAAGGGACGCTTGATACGTAAGAAGTTATCTTCTTTGACGGAAGACAATGTAGAGCTTTGGAGGCTGCCTTATTGAAGAGGTACTCCAATCTCACAAGTAGATATATTTGATACAATAACTTCCTCTTCTCTTTTATTTAAAACAAAGAAAACGCCAAAAAAACATACTTAAAAAGCAATGTCCCTTCAATCTTCGGATTGGAGGGACATTTTTAGTTTGGTAGCTAATTACTTCTGCAAGGGCGATTTCAAGCGCTGCAAATGAAAGTGTGAAAAAGAGATTCTGTTTGGAAGAAGCCGTTGTTGAATAGTACAAAAGAAAGCACCTATTTGGGTTATTCATCAAAGGGTATAAGTCTGTAGAGCCTGCCAGCGACTGAAGTCGCCGTTACAACTACAGAAAAATATATTTGAAGACACAGAAAAATCACCAATACAAAATACTACACAAAAAAACGCCCCTTCAATATCCAAATTGAAGGGGCGTTTGTATTATTAATTGAAGGTTCTTTCCTTAGGAATCAATCTTCAATTGGCCATTACTTTGTTCATCTATTTCAATATCAGAAAGAACAGGTTCTTCCTTGAAAGGGCGTTTGCCAATCAATTCTGTCAGGTCATCTTTGAAAAGAATCTCTTTCTCCAACAATTGCTGGGCAATAATCTCCAATTGTTCTTGCTTTTCGATCAATAAACTTTTGGTGTGTTGGTAAGCCTTGTCAATCAATTTGCGTACCTCACCATCAATCAAATTGGCCGTCTCATCAGAATAAGGCTTTTGGAAATTATAGTCATTTTGAGGATCGTGGAAAGACACATTCCCAACCTTGTCATTCATACCATAGACTTGAATCATTGCATAAGCCATCTTGGTAATTCTTTGAAGGTCGTTTTGTGCGCCTGTCGAGATTTTATTAAAAATGATGTCCTCCGCTACTCGTCCGCCCAAAGTCATACACATTTCGTCAAAAAGCTGCTCTGTAGTGTAGAGGTATTGTTCTTTAGGGATGTATTGAGCATAACCCAAAGCTGCTACTCCACGAGGTACAATTGTCACTTTCAACAAAGGATGAGCGTGTTCCAAATACCAACCTGCAATCGCATGACCTGCTTCATGGTAGGCGATAATTTTCTTTTCGTGTGGTGCGATGATTTTGTTCTTTTTCTCCAAACCACCAATCATACGATCCACCGCATCCTGAAAATCTTGCATTTCTACCTGATGCTTGCCTTTTCGGGCTGCAATCAAAGCAGCTTCATTACAAACATTGGCGATTTCTGCCCCTGCAAAACCAGGTGTTTGAGCTGCCAATTTCTGGACATCAATACTTGGGTCTACTTTGATGGGCATCAAATGCACCTTGAAAATCTGCTCACGTCCTTTGATGTCGGGTTTGTCGATAGAAATTTGTCGGTCAAATCGTCCAGGACGCAAGAGTGCACCATCGAGTACATCAGGTCGGTTGGTAGCCGCCATGATAATCACTCCTTTGTCACTACTAAAACCATCCATTTCTACCAAAAGAGCATTCAGTGTATTCTCTCTTTCGTCATTGCCCTGCATCATGCTTTTACCTCTCGCACGTCCGATCGCATCAATCTCATCAATGAAAATGATCGATGGCGCT
>JBGCDY010000681.1:0-1841 GCA_045105835.1 Chitinophagales bacterium | reverse complement strand
GGCATCGAAGAGTTGGACATAGTTGTTCTGATTGCCAATAACGTGTCTGGAAGAATAGATTTTGAAAAATCTTTTCTCCGACTTGCTGAGGCTTTTGATTAATCGAAACAAACTGTCTTTCCGTTTCATGTGGTTAAGATAAGGAAGAAAGATAAATAATTGATGAATGGCTGAATTCTTAAATGGTTTTATTGCTTATTTTTGTTGTGGTTATTCGATATAGAAACGTTTTGTTTTGTTGTATTATATTTATTGACAGTTTTTTGTGTCGAAAAACCATATTTTTATTGCTTAGTCTTTACCCTTGACCTTAATACAATTTTGCACAAAAATTTCATCAGCAATTTAGCGTTTCTCATTTTTCTAAATGTCATTGTCAAACCATTTTGGATATTGGGCATTGACCGAACTGTACAAAATACGGTCGGTGCGGAAGTGTATGGAACCTATTTTGCACTCTTCAATTTTACCCTGCTTTTTCAAATCGTACTCGATTTTGGCATCAATCAATTCAACAATCGAGCTGTAGCCCAAGACCACGATAGACTGAATACCTACTTGCCGAATATTTTGCTGATAAAAATATTATTGTCAGGGGTTTACCTCGTACTTTGTTTGTCGGGAGCGTATTGGCTGCAATACGATTCCTTTCAGATGCACCTCCTGTTTTGGCTTTGTTTCAATCAAATATTGGCTTCATTTGTCTTGTATTTCCGCTCCAATTTATCTGGTTTGCACTTGTTTAAACAAGACAGTGTGGTGTCGGTGATGGACAAAGGTTTGATGATTGTCATTTGTGGGTTGATGCTTTGGACAAGTTTTTCGTCCAGTCCTTTTCGGATAGAGTGGTTTGTCTATGCCCAAACATTGGCGTATTTCTTTGCCGCTTTGATGAGTTTTGGGATGGTTTTTCGGACGGCGAACAGTTTTCGCTTCAAGCTGGATAAGGGGCTGATGTTTCGTATTTTCAAAGAGAGTTATCCCTTTGCCTTGGCGGTTTTGTTGATGAGTATTTACTACCGCATTGACGGGGTGATGTTGAAGCATTTGTTGGCAGACAAAGGTAGGGAAGCGGGTATTTATGCGGCAGGGTTTCGATTGTTGGATGTGGTGAATATTTTTTCACTTCTATTCGCTAATATATTGATGCCCATGTATTCACGGATGTTGGCGCAAAAAGAAGATGTGAGCAGTTTGGTGGCTTTGAGTGGGAAACTGTTGTATGCTTTTGGGGCAGCAGGGGCAATTCACTGCTTTGTATTTAGTGATTGGATTATGGAGTGGTTGTATGTGGATTATACGCCTTACTATGGTGAAATTTTTGCCTACTTGATTCTTTCATTTATTCCCATTGCAGTGGTGTATATCTTCGGAACATTGTTGACGGCTGGCAGTGGTATTAAGACCTTCAATAAGATTGCAGTCTTGGGAATCACCTTGAATATTGGCTTAAATAGCTGGCTCATTCCGACACAAGGTGCTTTTGGTGCAACGACTGCTACTTTAGCGACGCAATCCTTGGTGGGTTTCCTTTGCCTGATTTTTGCCATTAGAATGATTCGATTGAAGTTTAAGTGGCAAACCGTTTTGCAGGTATTGGTGTATTTTGGAGCTTGTTGGGGAATTGCTTACACTGCTGCAATGGGTATTTTTGATTGGCGATTGAATATGGTGATGGGAATTTTGGTTGCTTTGGTGCTTGCTTTGGTGACAGGTTTGTTGGACTGGAAAGCTGCTTTGCGTAATTTTCTTCAAAAGGAAGGGTAAAAAGAAATTCAAACTCAAACGCAAACTCAAACGCAAATTCAAACGCAAACTCAAATTCAAACGCAAACTCAAAC
>JBGCDY010000680.1:0-4435 GCA_045105835.1 Chitinophagales bacterium | reverse complement strand
GGTTGAACATCCCCCAACCCCCTTCAAAGGGGGAATTAAGAGTGTAAATTTATTTCTTCCGCATTCCATAGACAAACAATAATTAAATTTTAACTCACAAAATCTCATACCATGGATAAAAAAGCAATACAACTTAGATGGATAGTTTTGGGTGGATTGGTATTTTTGGCAGCTTTGAGCCGTTTACTTCCTCACCCTCCCAATTTCACTCCCATTGGCGGCATGGCATTGTTCGGTGCAGCCTATTTCTCTCGCAAATACTTGGCGTTTTTAGTGCCAGTTCTTGCTTTTTGGATGAGTGATTTGGTTTTGAACAATGTAGTTTATGCAGCTTATTTTGAATCTTTTTCATGGTTCAGTCAAGCATTCCTTTGGAGTTGTGCGGCAATGGTTCTGATTGTAGTACTCGGCAAAACTTTGCTTAAAAAAGTTACTCCAATGAAATTGATGGGAAGTAGTTTTCTGGCTTCCATTATCTTTTTTGCTCTATCCAATTTTGGTGTTTGGGCAAGTGGCACGATGTACCCAATGACCGCTGAAGGCTTAATGGCTTGTTTTGCAGCAGGTATTCCTTTCTTTGGCAATACCGTTGTGGGTGACTTGGTTTATACAACCGTTTTGTTTGGTGGTTTTGAAGTATTGAAGAGTCAATTGCCTTATTTGCAAAGACGAATAGCTTAGAGGAAATTCAAATTAAAAACTCAAGTGCAAATTCAACCATTATCAAAAGCTTAGTTGAATTGAATCAAAAAAGGTGTCGTGCTAAAATTTAGTACGACACCTTTTCTTGTGTTGATGAACAGTGGAAAAGCAACGTAATGGTAGCTTGAATATTCAAAATATATAGCACATCATTATGAAAGAAACGAAGCTTAAAATATAAACTACAATTCCTTCAATTATTTGAATTTGCGTTTGAGTTTTGAACTTGAATTTGAATTTGTTTTAGCCCTCCAACATCTTCAACAAAGTCTCCTTTCTATCCTGTGGAAATGGCAATGCCTTTCGGTGTACCTTGTCAAAAAGCACCAAAACAAGTTCCATTTTAGCTACCAATTCCTTTTGTGGATTGCGGTACATTTCATGCAAAACGGTGAAAGTCTTGTTTCCAACACCCAAGAGTGTGCTTTCTACATAAAGTAGATTGTCTTCAAAAACTTCTCGCAAATAGTTGATTTTCTGTTCCAATACCACCATTCCTGTACTTTCAGAAGTCTCATAATCGTGCAAGTCGAGTTCCATGCTAAAATTCCGACCAGCATGTTCAAACTTGTTGACATAATACATCACATTCATATGGCGATTTGAGTCACACTCCCAAGTCATCACCGCACCTTTGTAAGTTAATATTTTTTTCATCTAATTGATTGTTAATGTTTTTGATTTTTTACTGCACTTTTTATTTTCATTTTTTAGTTGCCTTCATCAACATTTCGCCCATTTTCTGATGTACTTTTTTGATGGCTTGCAAAGGGCGAATCAATACCTTGAAGTCAACTATTTGATGGTTTTCATTCACTTCAATCATATCTATGCCGTTCACTGTGATACCTTCAATATTGCACACAAACTCCAATACAAAATGGCGTTCATTGACCACTTCTCGGACATATTTAAAATCTCCGCCCAATACATAAGCTGCCGCTGTCAGGTATTTTTTGGTGATTTTTTTGCCCTCTTGCGGAGTCCAAACCACAGGGGAATGAAAGACGACATCTTCTGCCAAAAGCTCATCCAATAGATGTATCTCGCCATTTTTCATGACTCGATGCCATTTCTGCAATGCGATGGGTTGATTATTATTCATTTACTTGATTTTGTTTTTGATTCAAAATTTGATTTTACATACTAAAAATCAGAAAATAAAACACGATTAATATTCCTGTATCTTGTAACCAAGGCTATTCAATTGAACACAAAAATACATTTTTTGGGTAGGACTGTGAAAAGGAATTGGGTCTAAAACCTAAAACTTCTTCAAAGTCGTTTTGTTTAATAGTCTTCAACTACAAAGCAGTTAAACTATAACATCCCTCTTGTGATATGGAACAAAAAGAGACTTTAAATGAGGTAATTTTGGCTTATCGGAGGCTGATTGAGGTACGGTATCAATATGATGCCATTCAAGAAAAATACAGCTTGCCCGCTTCTTTTGATGAAAAAAGAGTGGCGGTTTTCAGGAATTTTTTCTTGAATGATTTGTACCCACACCCCGAACAACGCAAAGAATTAGAGGAAGCTTTTCACAATTTGGACAACTACATCAAGAATCCCGAAAAACTGTTGCGGATTTTGATTGATTCAGGTAGTTTGATTTTCAAGTATGGACGGCATTTACCCAAAATTTTGATGGCGGGTTTGAAAGCACTGAAGTCTTTTCGGGCGGCTACTGCTTTTGAAGAAAAGTTGGTGCAAAGTGCCTTAAATATGCCATTGCAACCTCCTTATTCAAATGCGGATGTCAAGACGTTTTTGGCAACACTTTCGGACAAGGAAATACAAGATTTTATCAGGAATAACGAATCTTTATTCGAAACTTTGTATGACCGAAAATTAGTGCGTAAAATTGTGGAGATAGTAGAGCATTTGATTGCTAAAATGCAGAAACGCCCCAAGGTCTATGCTCCTACCGAAGTCAATGCTTTGGTCATCGGGCGAGACATCATCAAAGGCGGAGATGCCTTGTTTGACGAACTATCTCAAAAAGAACAGAAGCAAATATTGAAGGCTATTATCCAAATTGAAACCGATTTTTTGGAGGCAGTTTTTGCAGAAAAATAAATACACAAAATGAAGAACCAACTCAACACAAACAAAAAAATCGTCCTTGTGACAGGGGCGAGTAAAGGAATTGGCAGAGCTTTAACAGAGAAATTATTGTCGCAAGACTTTTTTGTGATTGGCACTTGTAGAAGTGGGCATATTGAAGGTTTGGAGTCCGAAAATTTGGTGGTCATTCCATTGGATTTGTCTGATAGTGATAGCATCAAGGCTGCTCACCAAGCTCTTTTTGAGCGATTTGAAGGAGTCGATATTTTAATCAACAATGCTGGTGTTGGTCCTGATTTGGGAACAAGCAAGCCCGATGAAGTGAGTTTTCAACAAACGTTTGATGTGAATGTAAAAGGGCAGGTCTTTTTTACAGAAGCCTTGGTTGACTTTGTAAATGAGAAGGGTTCGATATTGAATATCTCTTCAAAAATGGGTTCGGTAAGCTCTTGTGGTAGAACGGGTTCGATTGCTTACAGTATGTCGAAGAGTGCCTTCAATATGTACTCCAAACTATTGGCAAATCGCATGGAAAGAGGCATTCGGGTAGCCAATGTTCACCCTGGCTGGGTACAAACTGATATCAACCAAAACAATGTTCATGCTCCTTTGACTCCCCAAGATTCGGCTGAAGGGATATTTTCGTTTATGGTTTCGGGTTTTGAAAATGGAGTATATTGGGATGTAGAAGATAGCGTGGTTTTGCCGTGGTAAGCAGTGAATTGAAATTGAACCACTATTAAAATAGGCGTTACAAACGCCATAAAATCAATGCTCTCGTTACAAACGAGCGCAAGTGCATAAATAAAAAGTACAATGAAAGCAGTAGTAATTAATAAACCTGGCGGTTTGGATAACATCGCCATTGTAGAACGCTCCAATCCAGTACCCAAAGCAAGTGAAGTTTTGGTGAAATGGCATGCCACTTCTTTGAATTTTCACGACTATTTGGTGGCAGTTGGCGGCATTCCTGTAGAGGATGGACGTGTTCCGATGTCGGATGGTGCAGGGGAAGTGATTGGAGTCGGTGAAAGTGTGACGAAGTGGAAAGTGGGCGATAAGGTGATGGCTTTGTTTTTTCCGAATTGGATAGAGGGAACTCCTACCCTACCGAAAACCCGTTTTATTTCGGGCGAAACGGTAGATGGTTATGTGGTCGAACAGTCTTGTCTTTCGGAAGAGGCAGTGACTGCTATTCCTGATGGCTATACTTATGCCGAAGCGGCAACAATTCCTTGTGCGGGTTTGACGGCTTGGAGGGCTTTGGTGACCGAAGGAAAGTTGAAGTCGGGCGATACGGTTTTGATTGAAGGAACGGGCGGGATGTCTATTTTCGGTTTGCAGATTGCACTGGCGGCAGGCGCAACAGTTTATGCAACTACTTCTTCGGAGGCAAAAGCAGCAAGATTGAAGGAAATGGGTGTAAAGGCTGTGGTGAATTACAAAGAAGATGAAAAAAAAAAAAAAACGATTTTTAAAATGTCGGGTGGCGGTGTCGACCATGTTTTGGATGTAGGCGGCGGCTCTACGATGCACAACTCCATTGAAGCGGCAAAAATGTCGGGCTGCTTTGATAAAGTTATTGTTTCTACTGAAGATTCTGAAATTGCTGAAGTTGCCGAATCATATGGCGCGGAAGTGCCATTTAGGCGACCTTTAAACCTGG
>JBGCDY010000679.1:0-2945 GCA_045105835.1 Chitinophagales bacterium | reverse complement strand
AGAATTGCCTGGTCTTTGGAATGGAGCAATGGCAGATTGGAATACTCTTTTTGTGGAAGTTCCTCTCATTACCTTCAATCCTGTTAAGACAGTGAATGATTTGTTGAGAAAGGAGCATTTAGGAAGTAGTTAACCCATATTTTTTTCGGTAACGGCGACTTTAGTCGCTGACTCACACTATAATTTTCAGCGGTTAAAACCGCCGTTACCGAAATATTTTTTCAAAGCATACACTGCAAAACTCGCCAACCAATGTTCACCTGCATAGTCTCCACTCGTCACATGAGGAATCGCAGTCAATAAATGTTCTTCGATTGCAGCCTTCAAATTACCTTGTTCGTCAATCGGCAAGGCTTTTGAAACCTCCCCAAAACACCATGCTCTCGACAAGTTCAACCCATCCAAATGAACCAATTTACCATCACTTCTATCTACTACCTTTGCAGGGTTGAACAAATTGTCGGATTTCCCCTTCGTTAAATCTGGCAAGAAACCTTCTATCCAAAGCTCAAAATCAATGGGCTGCAATATCCGACTCATCAAAGCAGCTTCTTGCAGGCTGGGTGAAAAAAAGTCAAACCCATTGGGCTCCCAATTTGCAGGAGCATTTTTGTCCTTCAAAAAAAACGTTTTTGCTTTCGCTTCAACCAATTCTTTCAATTCTCCATTTTGAGCAGAGACTGCATAATCCCAAGCAAAACTCAACCCAAAAGCAGTATTAGGATGCTGACCTGTGCGGATGGGATAGAGCAGTTTGGGCAAAAAGTCGAAGTATTTTTCAGCCATCAAATCGGTCAAAGGCTGCAAGTTTTTCCGCCAAATACGGGCATCCACATCCTCCCACTTCAATAAAGTTTCTGATAATTTGAGCAGCCATGCCCATCCATACGTCCGTTCAAAGGTTTGATTGTGTGGCGTATGAAAATAAGCGACTTCTTTTTCTATATTTTGGGAGTTGAGATGTTGATGCAAAATTTGCCGAATCTTGGCAGCTTGTGGCAAATCGGGGAAACGTTGAAGCAAGGTCACCAGCATCCAATGACTGTGTACTGCCGAATGCCAATCAAAACAGCCATAAAAAGCGGGATGCAATTCTTTGGGTGTTTTCAAATCGGCAGCACTTCCCAACACCTGTCCCAATTTGTTGGGGTATTCTTGCTGAACGCCCTTCAATGCCAGGGCCGCAAAACGAGTAGCCATTTCAAGATTCAATTGCATATTTTTCTATGTTTTATATCGGTTCAGTAAAATACTCCAATCCTCCTCCAAAAAATAACACAAACCATCACTCATAGTCCATTCAAATTAGAAAAGGTATCTCCACTAAAAATTCAATGCTGCAAAAATAGCAGGGCTGTTGCATTATTGAAGGATAAACACCTTTGCTGCAAAAATATATTCTACCTATTCAGCTTTATCTTATCACAATGTCCACATATCATTTATCAAAACATTCATCCCCCGTTATTCTTCAATCATCACCAAACAAAATATTTTTTATGCGAAACTTGTTGATTTTAATCCTGTGTACTTATTTCTTAACCACAGCTTGCAGCAAAAAAAACGAATTCACCTCGACTCCTATTCAAGAAGAAACAGAAGAAATCGGATATCCAAATGTAGCTGAAGAGCTGTGGGATTATTTCGCACAGTTTGAAGAAGAAGCTGCTCAAAGAGGAGAATCTATTGACCTCAGAAGTTTGAGACTAACTGCTGCTATTGAAGAGTTGCATCTCGAAAATGTAGCAGGCGTTTGCAATTACAATTCAAGAAATCCCAATCATATTGGTATTGACCAAACTTTTTGGAACCGTGCAGCAGATAACTGGCGTGAGATGGTGGTCTTCCACGAATTGGGTCACTGTGTTTTGGCAAGAGGGCATCGAGAGGATGCTTTCAGTAATGGATTGTGTGTGAGTATTATGCGAAGTGGAGTTGAAGATTGTAGAGACGCTTATCGAAACAGCACAAGGGCTTATTATTTAGATGAGTTATTCAACGAAAACGTTACACCTTAGAAATAAATGGAAATTAAAATAAGAATGAAAATTAAAAATCAGATTCTCTGACAATTTCCGTGAAAAAATAAAGACTTCGGTAGTTTTAGTCTTCAAAGGACTGACTATCATTATAAAAATGAGAATAATCTTAAAAAGATGAAACTACCGAAGTCTCGGTTCACGGTTTTGTCAAGGAATCAAAAATTACTTCAATATCAATTCTTTACGAACGCAACTTTGTAAACTTATTTTGAAGTGCTCCTTAGAGTAATTTGAAGGATTGGTTAGTGGGTGAATCCTTGCCGAGTGCAAGCGGTTCACCCATATTTTTAGCGGTAGTATTTTCGTCTGAAACGGTGTAAAGTCCTCGAAATAGGATGCACATATAGTTGTATTCGGCTTCCATGCCATCTATTGTCGAATAATTTTTCGCCATTAGAGCGATAGGCTTTCCCTTCAATACATACTGTATCCGCTTCTACATACAGAAGAAGTTGCTCAAACAGGTATTGTCCTGTTCCTGTACGCTTGTCTATTTTCTTGTTCAACTCCGAATAAACCCTATCCCAATTTTGTCCTACTTTGGAGTTCACAAATCGTTTCAAGGGTTTTGCAGTATTGCCAAAATACTTATAATTCCCAGACAATTTAACATGCACAAATTTGATGCTCATTTTTTTGGGCACATACTCATAGCCCAAATTTTGCTCATATTTCTTTAAGTTGGCATTTTTATCTAGGTTCTACTAATAAGATAATCAATACTTTGTTAAGATTTACTTCTGCAAAAAGCCCCTTCTCTATTTTTTTTTATATGTATTAATAATAAATCAAACGGATTCGATTAGTTCCTGTAGCAACATTCTGTCGAGATGAAGAACTTTTGCATGAAATTGGAGCTTGTAAAGACTCCAGTTCTTTAGTTCCCTTTTTCGATTACAGAAC
>JBGCDY010000678.1:0-6575 GCA_045105835.1 Chitinophagales bacterium | reverse complement strand
ATTACCATTCCTGCCATCATCCTATATACCACTCAGGACTTCAATTGGGGTTTGGGCTTCAAAGGGGAACAAGCCTATTTTTTCTATTTTCTTGCCATCATTTTCATTATCATTGGCTTGTATTTCGTAATAAGCACCATTCGCTTGTTTTCCAAAGTCGGAAAAGGAACGCTCGCCCCTTGGCATCCCACCCAAAAACTGATAGTTAGAGGTCTATACCAACGCATGAGAAATCCAATGATTATAGGCGTATTGTTCATTCTTTCGGGAGAAACCATTTTTTTTGGTTCTGAATACTTACTCGCTTGGTTCTTACTTTTTTTCATAGTCAACCACATCTATTTCCTTTTTTCAGAAGAACCACAACTTCAAAAACGCTTTGGTTCGAGCTATGAACGCTACCGCCAAAACGTTCCCAGATGGCTTCCAAGATTGCAGCAATGGCAGGACGAAGCCGAAGAAAGAGTCACCAAGTAGTCTTTCAAGATGCTTCTGAATGGATAGAAGGGTTTAAGTTAAACATCCATCCGACAAGATGAAGTTGACAAACTACCAAGGGCAAATAAAGAATGCTTCAAAAACTGTCACAGTTTATTTTTTAAACATTATTATCTTTTAATAATTATGTAGTTAAGTAATAAGAAAAAATAACTTGAACATCTTAATTCCCCTTTTGAAAGGGGTTGGGGTATGTTAGCTAAAAAATCGTTCAGGTTATTTTTTTACCGTTACTAAAAACTAAAACTACCAAAATCTTTATTTTTTCCACGAAAATTGTCAAAGAACCAAATTTAAGTGCTTTTTTAATTTTTATTCTCATTTTGATTTTCATTTCTAACAAACACCATCAAACAATAAAAAAATGAAATTAGACATCAATCAACAATTGTTTATCATAGGCGGAGCCACAAGCGGTTTTGGATTGGCAGTTACCCAAGCACTCATTGAAGAAGGTGCAAGCGTAATTGCAGTAGCAAGAGGAAAAGAAAAAATCGAAGAACTCGTGGCTTCTGCCCCCCAACAAGTGGAAGGAATCATAGGAGACATCACCCAATCCAAAACCATCCAACGCATTCTCACCCAAGTAGGCAAGCGTCACCTATCGGGAATGCTCGTCAATGCTGGAGGTCCACCTGCCATGTCGTTTCTCGAAACAAAAATGGAGGATTGGGATGCAGCTTACCAAAGTGTGTTGCGCTGGAAAATCGAAATTACCCAAGCACTCGCCCCCAAACTCATCGCCCAAAAATATGGTCGTTTGGTCTATGTCGAAAGTGTATCCGTCAAACAACCCATCGAAAATTTGGTCTTGAGCAATTCGCTTCGATTGGGTGTAGTGGGTTTTGTCAAAACACTCTCCGAAGAAATCGCCCATCACGGAGTCACCCTCAATATCCTCGCCCCTGGCTACCACGCCACCCCAAGAATGGAAAACCTATTGCAGAAAAAAAGCGAAAGAGAAGGCATTTCGCTCAAAGAAGCCCGCTCTGCCTTTGCAGCCCAAACCAAAACGGGGCAAATGGGCGAAGCAGCGGACTTTGCATCTTTGGCTATGTGGCTACTCTCACCTGTCAGTCGCTATATTACGGGACAAACCATTAGTGTAGATGGAGGTTTGGTGAAAGGAACCATGGGCTAAGTAAAAAAATCCAAATCAATTGGAGGTCAAAACAAGCAATAATAGTTTTTTTTCACAAAAAACCATTATTGCTTTTGTTAATTACGAATTCATCAAAAAAATCCGCCTTTTATTATTTTTCCATCAAAAACAATAAATAATTTTGGTAGCTAAGTAAATTTGCTTTAGATTTGCATTAATTTAGAGGTATACAAAGCCAAGCAACATACCTTACAAATACTTTACATTCAAAATTACCATCCGCGATGGTAATCGTATTTTATTCTCATAACAAAGAGATGATTTTTCTATCCCTTTGATTCTCTATTCTTTTAACTTACTTTCAATTTTTTTTGCCATGTTATCAACAAATAATTGTTTAACAGAGCTTTATCCTCCCATACCCAATTCTCATTTACATACTTCTATCTGTAGGCGGCAACGCTGTTGTCGACGACTTTGCTGATATTACCCTACAAAACAAGCAATTATTAATTAGTTTTCAATGAGTTAGCGCATAAAAATGCAATAGCTCTACCTAATACTACAAACCTTATTAACAACAATAGAAACCGAAATCTTCTAAAAATCGGTAATAGAAGAATTATGTATTTTTTGGTTTCGATAAATATAAGCCAATGCAAACTATCGAAATAATGGTAGCTGAAAAGCACCATACGGTATATGCACATGCCATCTGCCAACTGATTGCAGAATCTGCTGTTCAAAGGGGCACAGGCATTGCCAAACGTCCTCCAGAGATGATTGTTAAAAAAATTGAAGAGGGAAAAGCCGTCATTGCGCTTTGTGGTGAAGATTTGGTAGGTTTTTGTTATGCAGAAATTTGGCAAGACGGTGAATTCAGTTCCAATTCTGCCCTGATTGTCAATCCCAAATATCGAGGTATGGGAATTGCGAAAGCCATCAAACAAAAAGCCTTTGAATTGGCGCGAAAAAAATATCCAAACGCCAAACTCTTTGGATTGACTACCAGTTTGCCTGTGCTGAAAATCAACTCAGAACTGGACTACAAACCCGTCACCTTCAATTTGATACCATCAGATGACCAGTTTTGGGAAGGCTGCAAAGGCTGTGTCAATCACGATATTCTGATGCGGATGGGGCGCAACCATTGTTTGTGTACGGCAATGTTGTTTGACCCCGAAAAGGAAGAACAAAAAAAAATGGAATCCAAAATCAAGAAGCACCTTAAACGCTTCAATAGAGCATCCAAGACCATCAAAATAAGGTCGATTGCAGTGTGAAGTCTATTCAACATTCATAATTCAAAATTAAAATGACAAAAGTCGTATTAGCATTCAGCGGAGGATTGGACACTTCTTATTGTGTCAAATATTTGAGTCAAGAAAAAGGCTTGGAAGTACATTCAGCCATCGTCAATACAGGTGGTTTTTCGGAGGTAGAATTAGAGGAAATTGAAGCAAAGGCATATAGTTTGGGAGTCAAAAGCCATGTATGCTTGGATGAAACCGACAACTACTACCAAAACTGCATCAAATACCTCGTTTTCGGCAACATTCTCCGCAACGGAACTTACCCACTTTCAGTCAGTTCAGAGCGAATGTTTCAAGCAATGGCAAGCATCAAATACGCCCAACTGATTGGCGCAAAATACATAGCACACGGCAGTACAGGAGCAGGAAACGACCAAGTGCGCTTCGATATGGCTTTCCAAATCTTAGCTCCCGAAATCGAAATACTCACCCCAATTCGTGACCAAAAACTCTCCCGTCAAGCCGAAATCGAATACCTCCAAAACTTGGGCGTGAAAGGTAATTGGGAAAAATCGCTCTACTCTATCAACAAAGGTCTATGGGGTACAAGCGTTGGCGGCAAAGAGACTTTGACCTCCAATGAGGGCTTACCAAGTGAAGCATTTCCAAGCCAACTGCAAGAAAATGAACCAAGTGACTTGGAATTGGAGTTTGTAAAAGGCGAATTGAAGGGAGTCAATGGTGTTTATTTTGAGGACTCTGTAGCTGCCATTCAAGAGGTCGAAAAAATCGGAAGTGCTTATGCGATTGGTCGAGACATTCATGTAGGAGACACGATTATTGGCATCAAAGGACGCGTTGGTTTTGAAGCCGCTGCTTCTACCCTCATCCTCAAAGCCCACCACCTTCTTGAAAAACACACGCTCTCAAAGTGGCAATTGCATTGGAAAGAACAATTGGGAAACTGGTACGGAATGTTGTTGCACGAAGGACAGTATTTAGAGCCTGTAATGAGAGACATTGAAGTCTTTTTAGACAATTCACAAGAAACAGTTTCGGGTAAGGTTTTCATCAAATTATTCCCTTATCGTTTTGAACTACAAGGTATTGAATCACCACACGATTTGATGAGTGCCAAGTTTGGTTCCTATGGTGAAATGAACAAGGCATGGACAGCAGACGATGCCAAAGGTTTTATCAAAATTTTGGGAACGCCTTTGAAGATTCACCAAGCGGTTAACGGTGGACGACTGACGACTGACGACTGACGATTAACGATTAACGGAAACTTTGCCAACAATTTCCAATTTTGGCAACAGTTGGAGTGGAAAACAAGAATTTATTTTTCGGAAGAATACTATTCGACCAAAAAAACACCATAATGAAGCAAATCAAAGTAGGTATAGTCGGAGGAGCAGGTTACACAGCAGGAGAACTGCTACGAATCCTATTACAACATCCAAACGCACAAATCACTTGGATTCATAGCAATAGCAATGCTAATAAAGCAGTTTATTCTGTTCACCAAGACCTATTGGGAGAAACTGATTTGCATTTTTCAAACACTGTCGACTTCAATATTGACACATTGTTTTTATGTTCAGGACATGGAAAATCCAAAGCATTTTTGGACACTCACCAGACTGCAATTGAAGAGCAGGAAGACCTAAAAATCATTGACCTCAGCAGTGATTTTCGCCACAAAAGAACAGGCAATGATTTTATCTATGGATTGCCCGAACTTCAAAAAGCAGAAATCCAACAACAGGCAAAAGTCGCAAATCCTGGTTGTTTTGCAACCACTATTCAATTGGCATTATTGCCCTTAGCCAAAGAGCAATTGTTGAAAAAAAGTATTCATATACAAGCAGTTACAGGTTCGACAGGCGCAGGGCAAAAACCCACTGCAACAAGTCATTTTAGTTGGAGAAACAACAATGTATCTGTTTACAAAGCCTTTCAACACCAACACATTGCAGAAATAAAACAGAGTTTGCAGCAGCTTCAATCTGATTTTGACCAAGAGCTTTATTTCATACCTGTTCGAGGCAATTTTTCAAGGGGAATTATGGCGACTGTTTATACGGAATTTGCAGGGACATTGGAGGAAGCGAAAACACTTTTCAAGGAGTATTACGCAGACCATCCTTTTGTATGGGTCAGCGAATCGAATCCGCATTTGAAGCAGGTGGTCAATACCAATAAGTGCATCTTGTATTTGGAGAAACACGACAATATACTATTGATTGTCAGTATGATTGACAATTTATTGAAGGGCGCATCTGGACAGGCGGTTCAAAATATGAATTTGTTGTTTGGATTCGAGGAAAAGGCAGGATTGGGATTGAAGGGCGTGGGGTTTTAGTAATTGGTAGATTGGTGACTTGTGACTTGTGACTCAAAACACAACACATAGAATAGACAAAGTATCCATCAAGAATCCATAGAAACAAAAGTATCAAATTAAGCATCTAAAGCATCAATAGAAATGAATCTTTTCGACGTATATCCATTATTTGACATCGAACCCATCAAGGGAGAAGGTTGCTATGTCTTTGACAAACAAGGCAATCGCTACTTGGATTTTTATGGTGGTCATGCCGTTATTTCGATAGGACACAGTCACCCACATTATGTCCAAAGAATTTCGGAGCAAGTCGCCAAATTGGGATTTTACTCCAATTCAGTACAAAATCCACTACAAGTAGAATTGGCGGAAAAGTTGGGAAAATTATCGGGCTGTGATGAATACAATTTGTTCCTCTGCAATTCGGGCGCAGAAGCCAACGAAAATGCATTGAAATTGGCTTCTTTCGAGACAGGCAAAACCAAAATTATCGCCTTTGAAAAAGCTTTTCATGGGCGTACTTCGGCGGCGGTGAATATCACCGACAACCCAAAAATCCAAGCTCCCATCAACAAAACCTTTGAAGCTGAACTGCATGAATGGGGAAATTTGAATACCGTAGCCGATAGTTTGAAAGGTGGAGATGTGTGTGCGGTTATCATTGAAGGGATTCAAGGCATTGGAGGAATTCAAATACCCAAACCTGATTTTTTAGTGGCATTGTCTCGACTCTGCAAAACACATAATGTTGTCTTGATTTTGGATGAAATTCAGTCGGGTTATGGCAGAAGCGGAAAATTCTTTGCGTATCAATATGCTGACATTCAGCCTGATTTAATTACAGTTGCGAAAGGAATGGGCAATGGCTTCCCGATTGGAGGGGTTTTGATTCATCCCAAATTTGAAGCCAAATATGGTTTGTTGGGGACAACTTTTGGCGGGAATCACTTGGCTTGTGCGGCTGGGATTGCCGTTTTGGATGTATTGAAGCAGGAAAATTTGTTGGAAAATGCGACGAAAGTAGGTGCTTACTTGATGGCAAAATTGCAGGAATTGGAGGGCATCAAGGAGGTCAGGGGAAGAGGTTTGATGATTGGTTTGGAGTTCGATTATCCGATTAAGGATTTGCGTAAGCAGTTGTTGTTTGAGGAAAAACTCTTTACCGGCTCTTCTTCTAATCCGAATGGCATGCGACTATTGCCGCCTTTGAATATTACGGAGCGGGAGGCAGATATTTTTGTGGGGATTTTGTCGAAGGTGGTAACTGATGGATTGATGATTAATGAATAGTGAATAGTGATTAGTAATAAATGATAAAAAAAAATCAAAAATATTGATTATCAATTTGTTTTGTAGGAAGAACTTACAAGATTTC
>JBGCDY010000677.1:0-3952 GCA_045105835.1 Chitinophagales bacterium | reverse complement strand
CAAAATACCCACGCAGCCATTCACATCAGGATAGGTCGAACCTTTGCCGACATAAAAATCATCGTAGGATTCTTGGGTATAATACAGCGAACCAATTTTGTCAAGTGCCTTGGCATGGAACTCTCCAATTTTGAAGGTCAATTCTTGGTTTTTTGCAGGAATATTGGGGTTCACCCGTTCTGGAATACCAGGCTGAAAAAAGAAAGTCGCATTGCTGCCCATTTCGTGGTGGTCGGTCAATATGTTGGGTTTCCATTGGTGGAAGATTTCGACACGACCTTTACTTTCTGGATGTTGGGTTAAAAGCCAATCTCTGTTGAGGTCAAACCAATAGTGATTGGTCCGTCCATTTGGAGTGGGTTCGTTTAGTTCTCGGCTGTCCTCATTGGCTATCATGTTTTTACTTTTGTGGCTGTTTACCCAGCTCGAAAAACGGTGAAAACCGTCTGGATTGAAACATGGGTCGAGTAGCACAACCGTATTTTGCAGCAAATCCTCCATCGCTTTTCCTTCTCCTGCTGCCAAATGGTACGCCAATATCAAAGCCGCATTTCCGCCACTTGCCTCATTGCCGTGAATACTAAAACCCTGATAAACGACCACAGGCATTTCCTTCAAATCCACATCTTTAGCCATTGAAGGATTTGTGTTTTTTAGGTGCATTTCCTGAATCGCTTCAATGTTTTGCTGATTTTTTTGGGAAGTGATGGTCAGCAAAAGGAGTGGTCGGTCTTCGTAGCTACGTGCATAGGTTTCGATACTGATTCTATCAGAAGCCGCCGCCAAAGTCTGCATGTACCAAACCAATTTGTCATGGCTGACATGCCATTTTCCAACAGGATGCCCCAAAACAGATTCTGGGGTGGGAATGTCTGGATTGTAGGTGATATCGGAGGGTAAATAATATTCGAGACTCAACTGGTTTTGAGCGGAAACAGTAGAAAGGCTGATGCCAATCAAAAACAACAATGGGAGGATTCTTCTCATGATAACATGTTTTTTAGCTGCTCAAAATAGAACTTTATGACAAATAATTTTAGCCCTTCAATGGATTTAGTGCTAAAGTTGAAGGCTTTTGAAACTTGGTTTGGTAACCAATTCATTGTCTTTAAATTAAAAAGTATTTTTTCTTTACTTCAAAAACTAAATTTTGCTTTGTTGAATTGCAACAACGACTCCTTATCTTTGTGCTTCAAAAAACAGCTTGGCTTTTTCAGAAAAAAAACAATAGTTTTGAAGTGGATAAGGTGTACTAACATACTGTGCAATGGAAGGAATTTAATAGTGAGTCAAAGCTAATATAACATCCCCCTAACCCCCTTCAAAGGGGGAATTAACTGATAGCGAGAAGAATCCCCCTTTGAAGGGGGACTAAGGGGGATGTAAATGGACAATTTGGGTCATGGACAAACGTTAAGAAACTTCTGTTATATTGGTACTAAAGAAAAGATAAATGAAAGATACTTTAAAAAAGATATTTAGACCTTTTGTCAAAAACGACTTGGCTTGGAAAGCATTGAAGCCCCTGAGTTCCTTGGGTAACTTTATGCAATATGAGCGAAAATTGGAGGAAAACAAGGCGAGTTTTGCCCATTTGTTCAAGGACTTGAGGGTGCAAAATGGTCCCTTCAAAGGACTGCAATATCCTTCTTTGAGCGCAGTGGGAAGTGCTTTGTATCCCAAACTGATAGGGAGTTATGAGCAGGAAATCCACAATGAGGTCAATGAATTGTGCGATACAGATTATGTCGAGGTGGTCAATATCGGTTGTGCAGAGGGCTATTATGCGGTGGGAATGGCAAGGAGAATGCCGAATACCAAAATTTATGCCTACGACATCAGCGAAAAGGCTCGAAACCTTTGCCAACAAATGGCAACTTTGAATGGAGTAGGAGGTAGGGTGTTGATTGGAGGAGAATATACGGCATCTGATTTGGCAAAGAGAAAATTTGAAGGCAAGGCACTGATTGTGTGTGATTGTGAGGGCGCAGAAAAGGATATTTTGACTTCCGAAAATATGGGAAACCTTAAAGATTGTGATTTTCTGATTGAAACCCATGATTGTATTGACATCACGATTTCGACTTATTTGCAAAATTTGCTGAAAGATACGCATGACCTTCAATGGGTAAAAAGCAATGACGACATCGAAAAGGCAAAAACCTACAACTACAAAGGAACTGAAAATTTGAGCCTGACGGATAAGTGGCGTTTGTATGGTGAAGGAAGGGTGGCGATTATGGAATGGATTATTGCACGACCGAAAAAATAGGAGCTTCTATTGCGCTAATAATCAATTTTTTGTGCAATGAAAACCTATAGAATTTTTGGTGTTTTTCCGAAATTATCCAAGTATTTTGGCTCATAGTGACAGTTTATTGACCTATTGAAGCTAAATCGCAACGTTCTTTTGAAAGATAATGGTGAACAAACGAATTCTTTTTAATTGCCTAAAATTATTGATTGTTAGTTTTTTATGAAAAAATAGGTTGCTGAGTGATTGCAAAAGTGACTTAACAATCGTCGAAATTTGTTTTGCTTTTTTTGAAAGAAAATGTGGATTTTTGTAGTGTAATCGTTGATTAGGTATTTGCACTTACAAGCAGTGCAAAGCATACAAGCTTATTTTTTGACGGTGACAAAGGGGATATATAAATTATTTTTTCAGATGAAAGAGATTTTCGCAATTATTTTTGCCTTACACAGTTTGATAGTTTTTTCGGTCGTGTCTTTTATTGATGGGAAGTGCATGGACAGCAATGATGTGAATTGTCATACCAATTTTCACATTTATCCAAACCCACTTGAAGACCAAGCAGTATTGAAGTTTGAGGTATCCTTGGAGGATGCAAAATTGCAGATGTATGACAAGAGAGGCTCAGTGGTTTTTGAGAAAACTGACCTAAGTTCTAATATTTTAGCACTGAAACGCAGTGAGTTGGCAAAAGGTGAATACAGCTACAAAGTGCTGAAACAAGCCGAAATATTGGTAGATGGCAAGATTCGAGTAGGACTTTAGATAGTTGTAAAAATCAAATCCTGCAAAACTCGATAGGTGTAAATGGGCTATACCCCATTTCCTAACTATGCCTACCTCCACAAAACCAATTACAAACATGCCTAAAAGACAAATAATAGCGATGGGCGGTGGGGGCTTTTCAATGGAACCAGACAACCCTTTGTTGGATAATTATATTTTGAAGCAGTGTGACAAAGACCTGCCTAAAATTTGCTTTATAGCGACTGCAAGTGGCGATGCGGACGGATATATTGAGCGGTTTTATACTGCCTTTAGTGCAAAACAGTGTGACCCAAGTCATTTGTCCTTATTCGGTGGGCATACCAATCAGATTGAAGAATTTGTATTGCAACAAGATGTAATGTATGTTGGCGGCGGAAATACGAGAAACATGTTGGTGTTGTGGCGAGAATGGGGATTGGATAAAATGCTTTTGAAGGCTTACCAAAACGGAACAATTTTGTCTGGATTGAGTGCGGGAGCGATTTGTTGGTTTGAAGAAGGTTTGACAGATTCTGTACCGCTTGAACTTAGCCGATTGGTATGTTTAGGTATTTTGGAAGGGAGTAATTGCCCGCATTTTGATGGAGAACCCAAACGACAAGCAGCTTATGAAAGCAAAGTCGAAAGTGGTGAAATGAAAGCAGGAATTGCTTGTGACGACAGCGTGGGCTTGCATTTTGTGAATGAAAAATTGGAACGTATTATCGCTTCTACTCAAGATAGTTTTGCTTATCGCTATTGGGTAGAAAAGGAGATATTGAAGCGAGAAAAATTGACCCCTATTCGGCTTTGATTCGTGATTCTGGTATTAAGGAAATGACTGCAAGTCATTGTGAATGAGACGAAATGTCGATATTTTTTTCTTACAAGTTTTACCCCATAAAACTGAAAATAGCAATGTTCCTTTTACAAAAGAAACATTGCCAGTTC
>JBGCDY010000676.1:0-3293 GCA_045105835.1 Chitinophagales bacterium | reverse complement strand
GAAAGAGAAAAAAGGCAATGATGGTCACCAATAAATGCCAATCCCATTTTTCGGGTCGGTAGGCAAGCACTATGCTAAATAAGGTAATCAACGTACCAATACCCAAGCCCAAACCAGAAGGAGGAGCCAAGCCCAATGCCAAGAGACTCAACACAACATGCAAGGAACTGAATACTTGTTTGCCGCCAATCCAGGCCAAGTACAGATTTACTCCAACACCTATGAGCAAGAGTATGAGTGCGTACAAAGGGTGGTAGATCCATTGAAGTCCAGGAACACCGCCCGAACCAAAACAAGCAAATAAGAAAACTGCCCCTGCTGCACTTCGCAGCCAAGAAGCCATTTTTTGCCAATTTTCAAGACGATTGAGGTAATAATATCCACCAAAAAGAATGCCTGCCGTAGCAGAAATGAGTAGAAAACGGATAACAGGTTCTACATAAAAAGCAGCATAAGTACCTGCAAAACCAATTCCAAGCACCAACAAAATCGCACCAATGATGCCCGTCCAATTGTCAGCAAATTGTTCTTCCAATTGAAGCCAAATAGGATTCGTCTTTTTGGGAGGAGGTGGAGGTGTTTCTTCTTTGACAAGAGGTTGGCGGCTGACCATTTCGATATAAGGGGGGGCTGTGGATTGTTCCACCAATGCTTCAACTTTTTCTGAAGCTGCTTCTATAGCTTCCAATTCGGGAACAATTGCAGGAGAGATTTGAGGTTCTTCAATAGAAGCTTCTGTTGAAGGTTTTTGAGAAGCGTTTTCTTGAGGGCGTTTTTCTTCTAATTTTGATTGAGCAAAATCCTCTCGCTTTGCCACTTTTCCTTTCTCCAGAAATTTCACCCTAAAAGCCATCTCTTCGAGGTGAATCTTTAGTTCTTCAATATAATCTGATTGTTTTTTGGTGCGCCGAAACAGCACAAGGATGAGAAAGAAAGCTATGACCGCAAAAGAACCTTCCATAAGCAATGATTAATTTTGAATAACGAGAAAATATTAGCCATCATTCGTGCTGTCTTGGCTGCCTGAAAAAATGTTTGACTCAGCAGTATATAGGTCTCCGCATTGAACAGGCATATAGTGTAACCCACCCCTGCCCCTCCCAAGAGGGGAATCACGTATATAGTGAAAAATTCCCCTCCTCGGAGAGCCTGTGCCGAGAACTCGGTAGGTTGGGGTGGGTTTGAGTAATATAAGCAGTCAATGTGCGAGCCTATAATTGTGGCACTCAAGCCTGAATAATGGAACTTAACTTATTTGTGATGCTTTTCTTAGTAGTAATGATAGAAGGCAAACAAGTCTTGTGGGTAAATAATTCCATTGTGCTTCAAGAGAAAAATAGAACATTGGATTTTTAAGCAAAAAAAAGCCTAATTTGTGTATTGAAGTCGATAAGCAATAATTTGATAGGTAGTTATTTATGGATTTTAAATGTGAGTATGTATTTTTACAACAAAATGAAAATCAGTATTGTATGTTTTGTGGGAGAAACTTGCATCTAACTAAGTGATTGAATGTTCAAGTTATCTGAAAATCAAATTTTTGGAGGTAAATAGGTTCTTACTCCAACTGAAAATGACTATTTTTACGCCAAACTATTTTTGAAGCTCATATTTCCACTCTTTTAGCATTGAATTAAAATCAAGATACAATTTTTTGGGTTCAAAATAAGTTTTTGATTTGTAAAGACTATTAAAAGAATAAGTTTTATAAAAATAAGTATAAATTTGTATTCGACTTATTTAATGCGTACTACCCTAATTTCATAAACCATATTTAGTAAAGCCACAAGCTAAGAGCAATGAATATTACTATCAATATACCCCAATTTTTTAATATAGACGGTAAAAGCGGGAAAAATTTCAATTATTTATACCCTCTCAGCAAAGGAGGGAACACAGACAGTCGCCTATTCATTTTATCCGATGGTGCAAGCGGAGGAAACAAGGGGGATGCTTCTACATTGGTAACAAAAAGCTTTGAGGAATATTTTACCAAAAAGAGACCTCCTAAAAACAATACAGTAGGACAGCTCTACATGAATGATGCGCTGCGATATGTGGAAGGAAAAGTACGAAATTATGTACAAACAAACCCTAAAGAAAGAGGAATTAGAAGCACCGTTGCATTGCTCTATTTTAATGACAATGATACAGTTACCATTGCTTGGGTAGGGAATAGCCGCATCTATCATGTGCGGGATAATCAGATTCTTTCCAAAACCCAAGACCATACCGTAAATGCACATCGAAATGGGGAAAAAATCGTTGTGCCAAGGGCTATTTCGGGCATCGAACCTGCTTATCTGAGCCTTTCTATAGCCAAAGACATTCGTCCTGGTGATTACCTAATGATGTGTAGCGAAGGAGTAGTCGAAACACTGGATGATAGAAATATTCGTTACCTTTTATCACAAGGAGATGGGAGTGAAGGGAAAAATCAAGCGATTGCAAATAAAATAAAAGACCTCTGTGCAGCACACTCTTACAAAGGCTGTGGAATGTTATTGCTTCAAATAGATCGAACAGCAGAAGGAAGCATTGCGGATATGCCTGTGAAAAGCACTGCTGCTACGGCGGGAAACAATATAGACACTGGCCCTATTCTTCGCAAAAAGGGGAGCAGCTTCAAAAAACCAACGATTTCTAAGAATTCTCGAAATGCTATTTTGGCTGCATTGCTTATCCTAACTGTTGTTGCATTGGCATTTATGTATAAATTCCAACAGTCAAAACCAGAGGTGGTTTTTGAACAGCAAATGATTGAAGCAGAGGGATTGATGAAAGAAAATGCCTATGAAGAGGCAATTGCGGTATATCAAAGTAGCCTTGGTTTGGCTTTGGAGGACACAAGCGTTTTTGGTCAAGTAAGAAGCCGTATTCGCCAAGCAGAGGAACAAAAAATGGTGAGTGTGGCAGATAAACTCTACAAAGATGGCAAATTATTGAAGGCAAGGGATGAGTATAAATATGTGCTGTCGGTTCATCCAAAAAGTGATTATGCCAGCAAAAAATTGCAGTCTATTGAGGATTATTTACTCAAAGAAAAAATGCGATTGGTGGTAGAGGCAGACTCACTTATGCAGGTCAAAGGATTTGAGGAGGCTCGAAACAGTTTGTTTGAGGCGATGTATTTGGCACAACAGGATACCCAATTGTTGTATCTAATCAACAACACCTACAAGGAGATGAAGGAAGATACGATTGACATGGCATCAGCAGTTGGTAAGTCTATTGAAATTGGAACAGCTCCACCGCCAAGCCCTGAAGAAGAGGAAGAAGCGCTCTATACGGAG
>JBGCDY010000675.1:0-3039 GCA_045105835.1 Chitinophagales bacterium | reverse complement strand
ATTTTTGGGGATTTCTGACGAAAATGGATGATTGACATAAAATGTTTGGTTCACCGTATAACAACGACTATAAAGATGGGAAAGTTTTAAACCGAAGCCTGAATATAAATAGTTCCTAAAAAACGTGATGAAAATTTTGTTCTTTCAAAAAAAAACAAAACATTTGACGAACAATCATTTTTAATGACCAATAAAACAATTTATTTAAAAGGCTTAAATGGAATTAGAGCCATTGCTGCTCTTGCAGTGGTGATTTCTCATATCACATTGGGGCTTGACAAGTTTGGTTTAGACCCTTACGTTTTTGGCGCATTTGAAGACGGAAAACCTCGAACTTTGGATTTAGCCAGTTATGGAGTCAGTATGTTTTTTGTGCTGAGTGGGTTTTTGATTACCTACCTTTTGTGTAAGGAAAAAGAAAAAGAATCCATTGATATCAAAAAATTCTATTTGCGTAGGATTCTAAGGATTTGGCCTTTGTACTATGTGTATCTTTTCTTTTGTCTTGTTGTGATTTTTCTATTTGGTTTGGATTATCACGGAGCATCCATCTATTACTATGTTTTCTATGCCGCAAATATTCCCTTTATTATGGGAACGGCACTACCCTTTTTAAGCCATTATTGGTCATTAGGGGTTGAAGAACAATTTTATATGTTTTGGCCTTGGCTCAATAAAATTGAACACAAAAAACTGATTATAGTATCGGTTTTTCTGACAATACTGCTAATTGGAACAAAGATATCTCTGCACCTATTCATTCCCAATACTATTCTGGAAGTTGCCATTGGAGTGACAAGGTTTCACTGTATGTTGATAGGGGCTATTGCAGCCTTATTGTTTTATGAAAAGAACAACATGTTTTTAAAGATAACCACCTTCAAACCATTGCAGCTTTTTGCATGGGGGATTTTATTTTTAGTTGCCATTAATCAATATCATCTTGCCTCATTCATTGACAATGAAATCATTACCATTATTTCAGCAATTATTATAATAGGGCAAGTAACTGATAAGGGAGTGATAAGTTTGGAGAATGCTTTGTTTGACTACTTGGGGAAAATATCTTACGGAATTTATGTTATTCATCCATTGTTGATATTTTTGTTTTCAAAAGTATGGGTCAATATAAGTTCTTATTCTTTACTCAATTACTTCATTGTTTATACAGGTGTTGTATTAGGAACGGTACTGATTGCTCACTTATCTTACAACTATCTTGAAAAGCCATTTTTGCTGCTTAAAACCAGAAAATTTAGCGTTGTTAAGAGTTCGGCGAGTAAAAATTACTTGGAATAATAAGAGAAGGCGGTAGTTTGTTTAGATTAAATCTGATAATAAGCCAAATGGTTTACTAAAAAAGTAAATTTTTCACTAAATTTACTTGCTATTTTCTAATCTAAACAAACAAATTTATGCCTATTAACTTCTACATGTTTTTTATTGTTGCTCTAATTCCGTTGATAATTGGAGCCGTTTATTACCACCCCAAAGTGGTGGGAAATGCTTGGATGAAAACAAATGGTTTTACGGAAGAAAGCCTTCAAGGCGGCAATATGATGCTGATTCTTGGCTTGGCTTATTTCTTTAGCTTTATGATTTCTTTTTTCTTACCAGGTATGGTGATTCACCAGGCTTCTATCTACTCTTTACTCGTGCCAGAGGTATTGGAGTCAGGAAGTGCCGTCCAACAATCCTTCAATACCTTTATGGGAGAGTTTGCAGACAGACACCGAACGTATAGTCATGGAGCAGTGCATGGCGGAATTACTGCTGTATTTTTCGTGCTACCAGTCATTGCCATCAATGCTTTGTTTGAAAGACGAGGGTGGAAATATGTGTTGATTCATTTTGGCTATTGGTTTATCAGCCTATTATTGATGGGAGCAGTATTGTGCCAAACGCTAAACTATCCTACCTTATCCTAAATTTGATATATTTAGAAAGTGATAAAAAAAGTCCCTGCCTACTTACAATAGACAGGGGCTTTTTATTGAAGGGTTCGCATATCAATTTAGAGTGCCTGAATTAATAAATGCTCATTTTTTGATTGTAAAACACCTTGTGTTCCTTGTTTTCAATCGTTAGAATGTAGATACCCGATTGTATTAAGTCAATAGGCAGAATGGTTTTTCTATTGATGATGGGCTGCTGCAATACATTTTGACCAACGGTATTGAAAACTGTTACAATTGTTCCTTTTTGTGGAGTTTCCTCCAAATCAATAAAGATAGAACCACTGGCAGGATTTGGGTAAATGTTTACCTTCAAATCTCGATTATCCAAATCATCAATACCAGTTGTTTCTGAATTGCGGGTATTGAAGGTCGGAAGGACAATCAAAAAATCACCTGTTCCGTTTGGAATTCTGGAAGCGGTCAAGTTGGTATTTTGTTCACCAAAACTGAGGGAGTCCAAAACCGTATTGTTGTCCATCAACATCAGAAATTCACCCGCTTTTGAGAGCTTGAAATTGGCGTGAAGCTCTATTCCATTTTGCTCTTCATCATTGTCAGCCCAAACGATGAGGTAAGCTCCCGAATTGATGCTTGTGCCTTCGGGGAAAGCCCATTTTTGAGGTTTGTCCACATCATCTGTTAAGTAGGCGTTGGACAAATCTACTTGTGCATCTGAATTGTTGTAAATTTCTATCCAATCGTCGTATTCTCCCGCTGCATCCGAAATAGTTGATAGAGAATCACAAGATGCACAAAACTCATTGATGACCAAATCATTGAAATTCAAAGAGGAACTGGTCTCATCACAATTGTACAAATCTGCCAATTCTATAGCCAAAGTAGCAGTGCGTTCTTCAATGAATTTCTTCAATCCAGGAATCGTATCATTTCCTTGATCCAAATCCTCTTCAAAGTTTTGAACCGTCCACATATAATTTGGGTCATTTGCGATGAACTCTCGAATCAAATTGCCATTTTTTTTTTTTTTTTTCAACAATCTTTCAGGGGTAAAATTGTTGTGTTCTAAAGAACACTAATATTGGTAATACTGCTCCTGAAACTCAGGCACAGACATCAATCT
>JBGCDY010000674.1:0-7401 GCA_045105835.1 Chitinophagales bacterium | reverse complement strand
TGTTGAATCTGCTTTGAGGTCATCTAAATCTACAAAAAAGCGGTCTTTCTCAGTCGATGTTCGGGTGATTCCTGTGGTGGGATAACCATTTGGGTCACGAGCTGCCAAACAAAATTCTATTTCGGTGTCGGCTGCAATGGCTTTGAAGTCGATGTAAGTGTCTGATGTGTCCGCATTCATACGACGAAAGTCACGGTTCAATGCTTCTAATTGTGAATAGACTTTTGCATCACTGACATTGGATTGTGGGCGATTGGCAGTGTGGACTATATGGACGACAACAGGAATAGTAATTACTTCTGCAATTTTTGTGGGATTTTGTCGCTGCTGCTCGACATAAGCTTTGGTTTTTGCTTCAATGTCGTTGCAAACATCCACTAACGCTGGATTCTTTTCGAGTTGGTGATTCCGATGATGGTCAAAACCACAATGGTTGTGATTTTGGTTTTGTGAAAACAAGGAAACCGAAATAAAGAATGTTAGCAAAAATAATAACCGATTGTACATATGTTGATGGAATTTTGACAAAATTACGAAAAATCAATAATGCTAATGGTAGAAATGAAATGAATGTCAATTGGGAGACCGCTAGTTTATGACTTATTCTACGCATAAAAAACAAAATGGCAATCAAAATCTATGAAGACTTTTATAGTGAGGAAGCTCCAAAATAGAAATAGTAGGAGCATCATTTGGTGAAAAATTGTTGAAATATATACAAGTTTTTTTATTTTTGAAGTACCCAAATTTAGGTAGACATGAACTTAGAGTTGCAACAGGAAAAATTTTGGAAGGAGATTGAAGATAGTAATATTTATTTTATTGTAAATCATAAAATGCTTAGGGTCTATATCGAAGCTCGTTTTTTGAAGTTGATGTGTTTGATTGCAGGAGCAAGAGAAGATGGTTATTCTTCAATGATTTTTTTTGACCTTTTGGAGAAAATTGCATTTAAAATCATTGAATTGGAAGGCGTTGAGAAATTGTGTGAGGCTTACAATACGGAGGCAGATTGGCTCAAAACTGAAATCAAGAATACATTGAACCTTATTTGTTACGATGCTTATGAGGCAGGTATTGAAGAATGAAAAAATAAAACATGGATGCTGTATTGGATTATATTTATGAGCAAGAAGGTGAACAGAGAGAAATTTTGCTGTTTTTGCATGAATTGATGGGGACTTATCCTGCCATCACCAACAAAATTCGCTACCGAGTTCCTTTTTATTACCGCAAAAGTTGGATTTGTTATTTGAATCCCAAAAAAAACAATACCGTAGAGTTTTGTTTTCTAAGGGGAAACGAACTTTCCAATGAACAGGGAATATTGGAGTCAAAAGGTAGAAAACAAGTGTATAGTTTGACTTTTGAGGAGGTAAAAGCGATTCCTGTGGAGGCATTGAAGGAAATTATTCAAGAGGCTATTTTGTTGGATGATACGGTAAAGTATGCTTCAAAACGAACAAAAAAGAGCAAGTAGCTGAACTACTTGCTCTTTTGTATTGGTAATATTAGAAATTGATTTTTTGAAGCGAAATGCTTCTGTGCATTTATTTAGCTACTGTCAATATTTCTTTGTAGCGATCCATATTTTGAAGCACTTCAATAGCTTGGTTTACCTCTTCGTCCTTCTCCAAGTTTGCTTGGACATAGCCGTTTTGGAAATAGTATCGCTTGACAATTTCATTTTGAAGTAAATCTTTCAATTCATCTTTGAATTTGTA
This sequence comes from Chitinophagales bacterium, assembly GCA_045105835.1. Classification (GTDB taxonomy): domain Bacteria; phylum Bacteroidota; class Bacteroidia; order Chitinophagales; family UBA2359; genus JAUHXA01. The sequence goes on along the minus strand of JBGCDY010000674.1, from coordinate 5,677 downwards.
CAAATCCTGCTCTTTCTCATTTTTGATTTTTTCTTCCAGACTACTCAAATTCTCTGCAATCACATCAAAGTATTTTTCTTGCTCTGCACTCTTGCGAAGTCGCTCCAAAACCTTTTCACTTTTGGTTTGGTAGTCATAATTTTTGCCCTTCAGAAATTGGACAAAAGCTTCAAAGTCTTTGTCGTTGAATGTGTATTCTTTGGGAGGGGCAATGCTGTCATTCGCCAAACGGAACTGAGTAGCGTAGTCAAAAATCAAATGTTTTTTGCGAAGACTCTCTGTAACATTGCTGTATTTTGGAGCATCCGTTTCTAAGTCAGGTTCAACGCCACTGCCATCAAACACAATGCGTCCATTTTCGGTCGAGAATTTGGTGCGCAAAGAATCGGGAACACTAATCGTTCCATCTCTATAACGACCCGAATAGTCCAATGCCTGAACACAACGTCCACTTGGTAGGAAGTATTTAGCCACCGTCAATTTGATTTGCGCTTCATTACCTATACCTATGATATTCATCTTTTTGCTCTGCTGAACCAAGCCTTTTCCAAAGCTTCTTTGCCCCACAATTACTCCTCTATCCAAATCCTGAATCGCACCTGCCAAAATCTCAGAAGCGGAAGCCGAACGCCCATTCACCAATACTGTTAGGGGAAGGTTTAGGTAACTTGGGGGAGCTTCGGTTTTGTATTTCTTATCCCAAGACTCAATCTTTCCCTTCGTGCTGACCACAACTTTGCCACTTTCCACAAAAATATTGACCATCGTAATTGCCTCGTTTAGAAGTCCACCACCATTGCCACGAAGGTCAAAAACCAAACCTTTCAATGCTTCTCCATGCTCTTTTTGTACATCCGAAATCGCCTTAACCACCTCAGCTGTGCAGCCACGTTTCAAAAAAGTCTTGAGCTTCACATACGCAATTCCATCCTTCAAAAGTCCGTGATAAGGTACACTCGTTACTACTTCTTTGCTGCGGGTAATTTTCGCATCAATAGGTGCATCCTGACCAAAACGCTTCACCGAAATACTGACATCTGTATCTGTCTGTCCATTCAAGACTTGAGTGATTTCTGCAAGTTTTCTACCTTCCGCAGATTTGCCATTCACCGTCAAAATCACATCGCCAGCCATTAGACCCGCTTCTTGCGCACCCATGTTTTCGATGATTTCCTCAATCACCACATTGTCACCATATTGCATCAATTCTGCGCCAATCGTACCCGCAGCACTATTTTGCTGCATACGGTAGGTTTCAATCTGTGCTTCCGAAATGTAATTGGTATAAGGGTCAAGAGATTTCAGCATGGCATCCATCCCCGTTCGCATGAGCTTTGAAGGCTCTATATCATCCACATAGCTATTGTTCAATTCTTTATACAGGTTTCCATACAGCCCCATATTTTTAGTAATGGCGAAATAGCGACTGCCGCCTCCCAAAAAAGAATAGGAAGTAAAAGCAATCACTGACAACAAGAAAAACGCCAGTATATATTTTTGCTTAGATATTTGATTCATATATTTGATTAGAATTTTCTTTTTAATTTCTGAACTAACTGAAATAAACAGAGACGATTATCTTAATTTCCTTTCAGCAATTGTTTGTATTTATCCGCATCGGCAAATACTTCAAGTGCAGCTTTTATTTCTTTAGTATCCTCCAATGACTCCTGAATACGACCTGTTTGGTAAAAATACCTCGAAACGATTTCATACTCCAACAACTGCTCAACTTCCTCTTGGAACTTGTACAAGTCTTTTTGTTTGTCGTGTTTGATTTTTGAAGTCAGATTGTCCAAGTCTTCTTGAATCACCTCCAAATATTTTTCCTCTTTTGCACTGTCCTCCAAATCCTTCAATAATCGTTCGCTTGAAGTCGTATAATCATAGTCCTTATCGCCAACAAATTTGACGAAATCATCGTAATCTGCCTGCACCAATTCAAACTTGTCAGGAGTAGGAATAGTAGGATGGTTCAATCGGTATTCATTGACGTAAAGGAAAATCAATTGTTTGCCCATCAAACTCTGAGAAATATTTGCATAAGTATCCAGTTCTGTTTTAATGTCAGGATCTACACCACCTGCATCATAGACCTTTCTACCATTTTTCGTTTTGAAGGCAGTTCGCAATGTATCAGATATTTTTTCCAAATTATCATTGTAACCACCCGAGTAGTCAATCGCCTGAATGCAGCGACCACTTGGCAGGTAATACTTTGCAGTGGTCAGTTTTACCTTAGAATTGTAGCCAACCACTTTAGTCGTCTGAACCAAACCCTTACCAAAACTTCTTTGACCAATAATAATGCCCCTATCCAAGTCCTGAATCACACCCGCCACAATCTCAGAAGCAGAAGCAGAACCTCTATCTACCAATACCGCCAAAGGAATTTCCAAATCAACAGGGACTTGTTTACTTTTATAGCTATTGCTCCATTCTTGTTTTCTACCTTTGGTACTCACAATTTCTTGCCCCTTGTCCACAAAAATATTCGCCACAGAAATGGCTTCATTCAACAAGCCCCCAGGGTTTCCTCTCAAATCCAATACCACAGACTCTATATTATGCGTCTTCTTCAATTCCTTCAAAGCATTACTTACCTCCTTACTGCAATCCTCCGTAAAATTACCCAAACGAATATAGCCCGTCTTTTTATCTTCTAAAAGACCATAATAAGGTACGTTCTTGATTTTGACCTCATCTCGTGTCAAATTCTTAACTATGGGGTTGCCATCTCCAAAACGTTCAATAGTAAGTTCTACACTCGTTCCAGGCTTGCCCTTCAACATTTTACTTACTTCATCCGTAGATTTGCCCTTTGCAGGCACACCATCAATCTCTAAGATTTTATCTCCTGCAATTAATCCCGCTTTGAAGGCAGGAAAGTCCTCATAAGGCTCAGAGATAATCACATAATCATCCGTTCGACGAATCAAAGCACCAATTCCGCCATACTTACCTGTAGTTTGCATTCGGTATCCCTCCATATCCTCTTCCGAATAGAAAGTGGTATAAGGGTCTAGTGAATTAAGCATCGCATCAATACCTGTACGAATCAATTTTTCAGGATCAACTTCATCCACATAATACATATCCAGCTCTTTAAACATAGTCGCAAAAATGTCTAAGTTCTTACTGATCTCAAACTGACTACTGCTACTACGGCTGGCTGCAAAAGAAAGGGAAATGATGGAAAAGAGTAGGAGTGCAAGTACGTTCAATGGTTTGAATTCTTTAATCATAGTACTTTCGCTTTGTTAGGAATGAAGAATTGGGTCTGTTAAATTGACACAGTTGTTGTGCCTTTAGAAGTATCAATTTCCACAACTTGTTGTAAAATAAAAAAAAATTAACAGCTTTTAACATCAAATAGCTTACAATAAACTATTTTCGAGCAGACTTTATTATAATGTTTGAAGAAATATCAATCCTTCTTCAATATTAGGAACGTTGATTTTGATACTCACTATTACTTCAATTGGATTCTTGAGTATTTTTTAATTTCCATTTTAATTTTATTCATTTCGAATTTCATGTTGCTGATTTATTCTCCAAAAATAACCAACCGCCTCCGATACATCTTCGAACACATTTTTGAAGATATGCTTGGGCTAAGTTTCTCTATCACAACAGACAAAGAAATATTCATAGCTTTTGAAGGCGCAAAAATGAATTACAGCAGCCGCCAATTTGAAGATGAACTATTCTTTTATACCAGCCCATTACTATTCGAGAGAGGAATCAAACAACAGAGAATCAAGGTAGAAGATTTCGAAGATACAAAAATATTTTACATTTGCCGAAGCAATTCTGACCTACCCTTCGATCCCTTTGCTGCAAGTTTCTACCTTATTAGTCGCTACGAAGAGTACCTTCCTTCAACACTTGATCAACATGGTAGATTTGATGCAAAAAACAGCCTTGCTTATAAAAACAATTTCTTGCAGCAACCCCTCATTGATAAATGGGTTTTTAAACTAAAAGATTGCCTCAAAAAACACTACCCATCTATCACCTTTCGGCTAAAAAAATATAAATTCTTGCCGTCTTATGACATCGACATTGCTTACTCTTATATAAACAAAGGAATACTCCGAAATTTTGGAGGATACCTAATAGATGTCAAAAATCTTAACCTGCAAAGAATCAAAAATCGTACTAAAGTATTATTTGGACTACAAAAGGACCCTTACGATACATATAATTGGCAATTAAAACTGCAAAAAACACACAATCTTCAACCCCTTTACTTCTTTTTGGTAGGAGAATATGGTGCTTATGACAAAAACATCTCTATCGAAAGTTTTAGTTACCAAGACCTAATTCAGTCTATAGGAGATGTTTGTGAAGTAGGTATTCACCCATCTTACGCCTCTAATAAAAACCTATTGCGCCTCACAGATGAGGTGAAAGCCCTTGCCAAAGTCCTAAAAAAAGAAATCCACCGAAGCCGTCAACACTATATAAAGCTTCAAATCCCCGAAACCTATCAAAACCTAATAGACTTAGACATCACCAAAGACTATTCTATGGGCTATGCCTCCGAATTGGGTTTTCGTGCAAGTACTGCTTCTGCTTTCTTATTTTATGACCTCACACTTGAAATAAAAACCAAGCTAAAAATTTACCCTTTCGCTGTAATGGATGTCACCCTCAAAGATTATCTCAAACTGACCCCAGAAGCTTCAATCGAAAAACTTCAAGAATTGATTGAGGAAATTAGATCTGTCGAAGGTTTGTTCATTTCTATATGGCACAACAATACCCTTTCAGATGCAGAAGATTGGACTGGTTGGCGCAAGGTGTATGAAGAAATGGTAAAGGAAGCGGTAAAGAATGGTTAGTAATTATTCAAAGGCTGTTTCAGAGAAGGTATTGAAGCCTTGCCCAAAGGATACACTACCATATGCTACATATAAAAGTACTGGAATTGGCAGATACTATTATAAAGGATAGAACTGAGATAGATTATATGGGAGGGTACAAATTTTGAATAATACACAGTGTTGCCTATTTTCAGTAGAGACCCATAAAATATAAACTCCCTTAGCGAACCCTTTTTCTTTACTTCAATATTTTGCTTCCTTGATTCGACAGAGTTCCTTCAAAAGAGTTTGCACCAGACTGTACTTATAAGTAGTATGACTTTAATTGGATACTCAAAAAGCGTTTCTTCAAGGGGCTTTTAAATTTAAGTAAAGTTCTTAGTTTGTGTGAAAAATAATTACTCAAGAGCCTTTGTTGTATATAAGTGTTTGGAAGTCAGTGTTTTTATTGCCTGTGTGTAGTTGCTATAATGTCGTTTTTACTCCCTTTCTTATCGAGTTTTATTAAAAAAGTGAAAAAAATCTATTGAAAGAGAGAAAAAGTTGTGAGAAATGAAAAGTTGTAGTACTTTTGCAATCCCTTACGGAAGTGATGGCAAAAGTTCTAACCAACATTAATAAATTAGAAGAAGAGTTTAGGTTTGTTTTGCGCGAGTAAAATAGGCTGGAAACAATTTAAATTCTTGTATTTTATTGATAATATAATTTGCGAATTTTTTTGAATTAAAATGACAAAAAGTTTGCAGGGAATAAAGAAAGGTTATACCTTTGCAATCTCTTAACAAAGAGGAAGAAGTTCTTTCTAAATAGCTGGATAATTGATGTGTTTCAGATGAGTGATGATCTGC
>JBGCDY010000673.1:0-5825 GCA_045105835.1 Chitinophagales bacterium | reverse complement strand
TCTTTTTGATGTGCCCATCGGTGTAGAATAGGTTTTGATAATTCTTTCGGTAGCCCTTGTATATCTCCACCGAGTAATCAGTTGCCTTCTGGTAGGTAAACGAAAGATGCAATTCTCTGGACTTACATTCGTCTATTAATTGCTGTAATTTACTCATGTTTGTATTTTGTTTATTTGGAAGTTTTTTAGGCTTCGCTAAAATTTCTCTATTACTCATTTACTATATTTTATTTTGTCAGGAAAAATGTTTGTTTGACTAACAGTGCATAAACGTCCCTTGGGCTATGCGCCCAAGGGCGTTTGATGCTGGGGTTAGCGGTTATTATGAAAGCGAGGAAATTGTTTGAAATAATCAACATCAAAGTCATCACTTTTTGCTCTACAATTATCAATTGAGCTATAAATCCCTTTTTCAACCAATAAAAATCCTTTTTTACCTTTGAATTTATAGATAAATTCATAAAAGGTAGTTTCTTCCATTTTTACACCATTTTTCCATACAACGTATTTTTTAGACAAAGCATTTTTCATTCTTTGTGCATTACCGTCATATACCAACCTGTTTCCATACAAAAAATCGCACTTATGATTTATTACACAAGCAAAATCAGTATCTACAAACCTATCAAAGTCATCACTTTTTGCCACTAAAAATTGACCTCCTCCGAACATAAATGGCAATTTATCCCAACTTTCGATTTTATATCTTTTCGGTTTATCGTGCAAACCTCGCTTACCCAGTATAAGAACATTGTGAATGGCTACAAGGACATTACGTTGACTAATTACAAACATTTTTTCTGATTTAATAATAAAAAAATAAAAACAAACGCTAATAGCTGCTATATGTCCATGCTTCGCAAAAGCTCGCACGGCACATAGCTTCTTCATTAGCGATAAATATTAACACTTTGTTGATTCCCTTCTCCACATTTGCAGCAGTGAAAGTGTATCTCGGTGACGGAGTAGTAAATCGGGCTTCGTTCATGTGCTACAATAAGGGTGTTGGTCAAATTGCAGTGACTACATGCGGCGTTTACTGCAATTTGATCGACTTGAGTATCTTCTAAATCTGATTGATTGTGTTTCATTTGTAAAAAAAAAAAAAATTAAAAAATAGGTTTTACTGTGAATTCGACTTCGTTTTGATGTTCACATTGAGGACATTGAATGTGAAACCTCGTTTTTTTGGCTTTCTTGGGCGGTGGTGCAAAAAGCCTGAAGTCAATCTCTTTTTTGCAGCTGGTGCACTGGATTAAATGTTTTGTCATCATGTGATCTTGTACTAATTGATTGATTAAATAAAGGACTCTCCCGACAAATACTTTTTCATCCAAGGGGTAATCAGTTTTTGTCTTGGGATGACCTTTTCTTTTTTGGGGATAATGATGTCGTCCTCTTTTATTTCGGGTGTTGGTTTCGCTCTTTTTGGGAGAGGGACGAACTTTTTTCGGATGATTCTGCGGGCAATTTGGGGAGTGGATGCCGTTTTCTTTTTCTTGGGTGTTTTTCGGGTCGATGTATTGGAGTAGACTCTTTCTTTTCGCTTGGCTTTCAATCCATATTCACGGAGAATATGCCCGATGTTGGCATCCCGTTTGGTGGTCTCGAATTCAGTATTGAAGGCCTTGGTGAGTTCGGTGATGTTTAGGTGGCTGCAATGCTCCTGAAGGAATTGAATCTGGTCCGCATTGTAAAAAAACTTGCTGTTTTTCTTGGCAAATCTCAATCCTAACCGCTTTATTTTTCCGTAGACGGCTTCAAATGAGTATTCAAGATTGAAATGTGCATTGAAGTTCGTGACCATTTCCTGACGGTTGAACTCGTTGATGTTTTTTTGAAGGAATTCAATTTGTTCTTTTGTATAGATTCCCTTCCTTTTTCCTTTTTTGCAGACTACTCCGAGCCTGCGGGTTTTGGTGTAGATGGCTTTGAGGGTGTATTCGGTGTTGAAATGGGCGTTGAAGGCCTTGACCATTTGGTGATTGGTCATCGTTTTATGGTTTTCGAGAATCCATGCTTTTTGGGGATTTGTGACTCGCATATATTTACGTTTAAAAAGGGGGTGAATTAAAAGGTGTCTCTGGTGTTGATGTATTCCCATCCTTCGGCGGCGGTATCAAAAACCACTGCACCAAAGGGTAGGTCGTTTTCGGGGAGGCTTCCATCGGGGTCTCTTATATAGTAGGTATATGAAAACTCTAATTTGGATGGGCCCCAACTGGGATTTGAATACCAGTCTTGAACGTAGAAGATTGAGGTCATGCCTTTTTTTTGAGTTTGGTTTTAAAATCTGATGGGCTTATCATTCGGTAATGACATTTTTTGTCACTGTTCAAAGCGTCCAATAGGGCTTGGGCGTTTTTTTTGCAGTGGGGCGGCAGGGTGTAGGTGTACCATTCTCCTTTTTTATTTACGATGGTCTTTTTGTTGGGCTTGGTAAAACAGGTCCAACTGACGGGGTAACCTTCGGGGGATAGTATTTCGATGCAAAATATATCTGGGACGGTTTTGGGTAGTTGGTCGGCGGTTGAGTTTAATTTAATCATGCTGTTTGGGATGTTTTGAGGTTAGAAAATTGTTCGTCTGATATTTCGGCTACTTCTCCGTTTTTGTAACATTCTAAGAATGCGCTGAATTTGGGGAGTGTGTCGAGGTCGGATTGTCGGATGATTTCGGCAAAAGTTTCGGGTATCGACATGGCGGTGTAGAAGTCTTTTTCTACTTGGTCGGTTTTGAAGAGCTTGAAGTGTCTTTGTAGGTTTTTCGCCAAAATCTTCTCAACGGTTTTCAATGCTCGTTTGAGTGCTGAGTCGTAGAGCTTGGTTTCTTTGAGGTCGTCGCCAAACTCTACAAGGAGTTGGAGTGTGGCGCAATAAATGAGGGCGATGATTACGGTTGATTTGTTGTTGTGCATGGTTGTTTAAATGTTTTAATTGTTTGTAATTTGGTCATAACAATGCTGTCCATCGCAATTTTGAAAAAAGGGTAAAAAAACACGTGTACCCCCCCAGCGACTTGGGATATGCGATGGACAGCATGGACAGAAAATAACTAATTGATTTACAGTACCTAAATGCCCTAAAATTGGCATGGACAGGCATGGACAAAATCGGGTTTTAGCATGGACACCTTAGATTTAAAATATATTTGAGCCTTTTTTTTAGTTTTTATTTTTTGCTGTCCATCGCTGTCCATCTGCTGTCCATCGGACTGTCCATCGCAATTTTCTTTGTAATCTTCTGACTATTACGGCTTTGTGATTTTTGTCCATTGTCCATCGTAATTCTTACTTACTAAAGGGGGAGTAGTAAAAAAATAATAGGGAAAATCGCCTTATTCTTTTGATTAAGAGCTATTTATAAAAATAGCTCTTTTTGTCTTTTTTTGAAATCTTCTTTTTTCGTCTTTTTTTGAGTTTTTTTTGATATTCATCTGTATAATTATTCTTTGTTTTTCTATGTATTTTGCGTCTTAAAAAGCGGCTTCTTCATTCTCGTCCATGTTTAATCTGAGCTGCATGTCTTTTTTCTGAATAGGTGACGACCATACGAGGGTGGTGTGTTCTTGCCTTATACCTCCTACTCTTCGGCGGTCTGTTTTTCCTTGGGGCATACCAGGATTGATTTGGATTCCATAGTAGTCACAATAAAACTTCAGGTATCTCCAAAATTGGGAGGGGTAAAACCTGTTTTTTAGGTTGTTGATGTCTTCTTGACAGGTTTCGGTAAATTCTGAAATCCATATTTTGTTGGTTCGGGTTCTGTTTTCGGCTTCGGGCCATTCGTCTTTGGTGATGTCCATCACTATCTCATCAAAATAGGCTTGCGCCCAAGGTGGACAATTGATATCAAATTCTCGGTCTGCATATCCAGTGTTTGGGAATGGAATCAAGCCTCTGTTGGCTTTGTTTGTTGATTGGATGTATTTGAATAGCTGCATGGATTGGGCAATGACGTTGTAGAAGAGCATCCATTGTTCATCGTCCCACTGGATGCCAAACATTTCCCTACCCAAATGGTCTTGGGCTGAATATTTGTCATTGAAGTAGTTTTGTATTTCGAGGATGAAAACCCTACGACGTGACGAAGACCTGAACAGTCCTTTGATAATGTAATTGGTGGATATTCCGATTTTAGCCGATTCACTAAACGGGATGGTCATGGCTGGCTGACTTCCTTTTTCGGAGATAAAAACATCGTCGTTTGCAAGGTTGTAAAATGACTCGATAGATAAGTCATATTGAGCGTCTTGGACGTGTATGATGTGATTGTCGTATAGCTTGAGGTTATTGAGCCACCATTGATAGGAAGTGGTCAATGTTTTCCCGTCGAGTTTTTGGATTTTCCTGACTTTCTTTTTGCTGCCTTCGGCAAGAAAATTGAAGAAAGAAGATTTTCCCCCACCTCCTGCATTTTTGACGGCATCCACTGCGACAATCATTTTAGGCTCTGCTTTGTTTTTGAAGGGGTCGGATAAGTAGCCAATGGTAGAATATCCAGAGGCTAATTTCTTGATGTTTTCGATTTGGACTTGAAGCGTATTTTTTTCTTCTTCACTTTCGAGGGTATCAAAATCATATTCTACGTCTTCAATCCATTCTTTGTAGGCATTCAATATGCCCTTTTCCATTACTTGGGTCGCTAATTTGTCTTTCCCTTGGGCTGAACCAATGAGGGCGCATGATAAAAACTCAAAATAATCTGAGTCGGTGATGTTTTGGCGTACTTCAAAATGAGAGTTGATGATGTCGGTTTCCCATACATAGCCATCAATTTTGCTGTAGGGTATGATTTCCATTCCTTGGGCGGTGATGTATAGCACTCCATTTTGAAAAAATAAATGGGTGGTTTCGGCATCTGCTTTGAGGAAGTTGGATTCGATTTCTTCCAGATTTTGCAGGAAGTTTTTGGATGCGTATCTGTCTTGTACTCCGAGCCAAGCATCATAAGCCTTTTCTTCATCCCTTGATAGTAAATATTCTTTTACCATCTGTTTGATTTCATAGGTGGGGTCGTATACTTCGGTGAGTATGTTTTTGAGCACTCTAATGATGTATATTTCGCCTTTGACGAAGGTGTTTCTATATCCGTTTTTGTGTAGGAAGTCAAGAAAGGCTCGTCTAATGATTTTGGTTTGTTTTTCGCCTTCTCGTTCTCCTTTGGTGATGGTGACTTCTTGCCAAAACTCATACTCATGTACTTCCTTTTTGCCATAGACCGAAGCTACTTTGGTGACGGTGCCATCCTCTTCTACTTTGTATCGACCATTGAGCCAAATAAATTGGATAGGGGATTTCCCTATTTTGGATTTATGGTCATTGTAAAACTCTTGTGCTGATACCCAAAAGGTGTGGTCCGTTTTGTCGAGGAGTACGATTTCGGCTCGTCCTCTTCGGGTGACATTTCGATCGCTTGTTTTTTTGGAGCGTCCAGTGTCTTTTGGTTTCGCTTCTGCTTTTTTCTTTATGTTGTCGAGAGATATTGCCATAGAAAGTGGATTATTTAGATGCGTTTAAGGCTTTTAGTTTTTTCAATAATTGGGTTGCTTCCTTGAAAGCCTTATTGAATGCATTGTTGAACTTCCGTTGTGATTCTGGGTATCTGTCGGAAGCTTTAAATTCTTCAATCTTCTTCATCTGTTCGTGATAAGTTCCTTGAAGTGGGTGGTAAAGAGTTAGGGTACTGTCCATTTGTTGTAAAACTTGGATTCTTTGAACCAATCCCGCATTGATTTCATCCAGATTATTGAAGGATGTGATAAGGTGCTGGAGTAGTGGGGCTTTGGTGCTGTGTCCTCTTTGGTATTCTTCGATTATTTGGAGT
>JBGCDY010000672.1:0-15727 GCA_045105835.1 Chitinophagales bacterium | reverse complement strand
AATATCAACTTTGTGAATAAGTTGAGTGTTTTCCAAGAATTTGACCAATTGGAAGATTCTATTTGGGTTTTGAAAAAAGACAAACTGATTGTGAGTTTTGTCTCTACCAAAAAAATGCCCGAAATCATTGGGCGAAAGTCGGCTTATTTCAAAGACCACCTCTTCAATGATGAAAAAACCAAGCGTGTTTTTCGCTTGTCCGAAGACATCATCGTACAGGATGGCGCAATGGACAAGGACGAATCTTTTTGGGCAAAATCTCGGCACGACAGCTTGAGCAAAAACGAAAAAGCCATTTATGCACTTGTGGATAGCATCAAACAAATGCCCTTGGTCAAAACCTATATGGACATTGCGACCATCGTTATTTCTGGCTATAAGGATTTAGGCCCTGTCGAAATAGGGCCTTACTTCAATGCATATAGCAAGAATATTGTAGAAGGTTCGAGGTTTCGTTTGGGAGTTCGTACCAATACAGACTTTAGCGAACGAATGCGGTTCAGCGCCTATGGAGCTTATGGCACAAGGGATAAGAGTTTTAAATATGGAGGTGAAGCCTTCTTCCTGCTTTCCAAAAAACCGTGGCAAACCTTGACCTTGAAATACCAAGATGATTTGGATGTCGAAAGTCCAAACTCGGAGGAATTCGGAGAGGACAATATTTTTGCGGGATTGTATCGCAGAGATGTGCCTCAAAAACTGATGCGTATCCGCAAGATGGAAGCGATGTTTAGCCGAGATTGGAAATGGGGTTTGTCGAACCAATTGACCTTCTCCAATCGCCGATTGAGTCCTTATTTTGATTTCTTCAATTTTGGCGAAGGTTACGACCCAAGTGTTGAGCCTTCCCGAAGAATTACCACATCAGAAGTCAAACTAAATACCCGTTTTTCCTACAAAGAAAAATACATCTACAATGGCTTCAATCGTACCGCCATCAATTATGACAAGCCGATAGCGAACCTATCTTATACCTTGGGCATTGCAGGCGTATTGGACAGCGACTATACTTATCACCGTTTGGATTTTAGCTTCAAGGATTGGTTTTATGTGGGGCGTTGGGGCTATACAAGTTATGTTTTGCAGGGGGGGAAAATATTTGGGACATTGCCTTTCTTGCTATTGCACAACCATCCTGGCAATGAAACTTATTTCTTCAATACCTATTCCTTCAACCGTATGGATCAATACGAATTTATGAGTGATACTTATGCATCCTTGTTCGTCACCCATTATTTTGAAGGCTTTTTGTTGAACCGTATTCCCTTGATGCGAAAACTAAAATGGCGTTCGTTGGTGAATGCAAAAATAGCCGTAGGAAGCCTTTCCGATGCCAACATTGCCGCCAATACTGACCCAACAGGTGTCCACAGAAACTTTGGCAATTTTGAGCAAATGGTTGATTGGAAACTCCAATCTCCTACCTTCGAAAAACCTTACATTGAAGTGGGCGCAGGTATCGAAAACATTTTCCACCTCTTTAGAGTCGATGCGATTTGGCGTTTGAGTTATACTGATACACCTTCTAAGGTGGGGATTCGGGCAGGAATGCAGTTGAAGTTTTAGTGGTGAACACAGAGGCTCGGAGACACAGAGTTTTTGCTTTACTTTTTTATTAAACGCTGAGGTGGAGAGATGGGGAGATTTTGGAATGAATAACAAGAATATGAAAGTTCTAAAGCTCATTGTGGAAATTATCCGCAATGAGCTTTTTTTGTGTGGTTTTGGGGCGAGTGAAGGGAATGAATGGTTTTTTGTTTATTTTTACTTTTATTTCAATCCTTATCACAAAACAACTTAAACCTTCTAATGAAATTTAGAATAGAAAATGTTGGGAAAGTGCAATTTGCAGAAATTGAGTTGAATGGACTTACTGTTTTAACAGGAGAGAATAGTATTGGTAAGTCTGCAATTGGGAAGGCGATTTTTAGTTTGGTGAAGAGCAGGAATGGAGTTATTGAGCGATTTGATGAAGATACACTTTATGATGTGACAGAATTTTTGTCAGAAATGTCCTTAATGATTCAAAGTGACGAAAAATATCAAGTAAATCGTATTTCTATACCTACTGGTTATATATTAAGTGTTCTTAGTGAAAGTAAAATTATAAAACCTTTAATTGGAAATACTATAATTCAGGAAAGTATATCCACTTTAAATAAATTTATAGAAACTCTGAGTGAGGAGGGGGCAGTAAAAGAAAAGGCAATGAAGTATGTAAAACTAACTCAACAAAAGTTAGACAAATTTACAGATGAAGAAAAATTGCTAGTAAAGAATTTTAATCATCTTCTGCAACATGTCTTTCGCAATGAATTTAACAATAAATTAGCCCCAGAAAAGTCAGCTTATTTATCTCTATTTTTCAGTGAGAAAAAAATAAATTTAGTTGAGGTGAAAAATAACGAATCTATTTCTTTCAAGGCAGAATTATTTATGCCATTGCGGGATGCAACAATTGTTGAATCTCCTATTGTTGCCACTTTATTCAGTTTTATTAGAAATAGTATGGCATTTGGGCTAGGGAGAAATCAATCGTTGACTTATAAAGGACTTCCATACTATATTTTCGACTTAATGGAAAAACTCTCACGAGCAAATGGAAAAATTGCCAATAAAGAAGTGTTCGAAAGCATTGCAGGAGTGATTGGAGGAGAAGTAGCTTTTGATCGTTTGGGCAATAATTTCACCTTTACAGATGACACTTCAAATAGTTACAGTATCTTAAATACTGCATCGGGAATCAAAACCTTTGGTTTACTGCAATTGCTGCTTTCTGCAAATTGCCTATACAAACAATCCTTACTGATAATTGACGAACCAGAAGTGCATTTGCATCCACTTTGGCAATTGGAATATGCAAAGATATTGGTGCAATTGGCAAAGGCGGGCGTGCCTATTTTGTTGGCTTCACACAGCCCTTACTTCATTGAAGCCTTGAAAATCTATTCCGACAAAGAAATTCCAGAGAAAACCAAATTCTATTTTGGGGAAATGCAAGAAAAGGGCAGTGTATTCAAAGATGTAACGAGTGACCTTGAGCCTATTTTTGAATTATTAGCAACTCCTATGCAAAAACTAATCATCGAAAAATAATGCTCGAAAAGTTAAGGGAAGTTTTAATTGATAATGGTTTGTATCGAGAAAGTGCTATCAAGGATTTGGCGCATTCTTGTTGTGATTCACAAAAAATGGTCATTGATTTTGATTATGTCAAAGATGAATTTTGCAAAAAAGCCAATGAACCCCCAAAATCTGCGGATGCACTTCTTTTAGAGGACTCAAAGGTGATTTTTATTGAAATGAAAGATTTGAGTCATCTGGCAAAAGAGCTGAAGGAAATAGAAAACAGAGAGGATGTTCAGAAACGGCTTTTGGACTTGTTTGCACATGAATTTAGAGCCGACAGAAAACTCATAGACAGCTTTGGCTTACTATTAGACATTGCAGCGACTTATGAGATGGACAAAGACTTCTATCCTTTTTTCATCAGTGATGCTTGTGAAAAACAATTTTTGTTTGTTTTGAAAATTGGGGCAAGAGACTTTGTTAGGTTGGGTTTTGCTATTCAAGCCATCAAATATCGCTTCAATTATTGGGTTTTTGGAGATGTACAATTTATACGTGCGAGTCAATTCGACGAGTTCATCTAACAATGTAGTTTTTGAGCCTTTAAAACAAACCCTCTCAATTCATCTCCTTTATTTCTTCCAAAAAATCAATGCTTTCTTGCAAGTGCTTATTCGGGAATTTCTTCAAGAAAAAGACAACAATCAAAGAAACTACAAATCCTCCTATACCTTGCAAAATCAGCCAGTTGCCCAATTGATACAAGTCAAAGTTAGCAAGTGCTTTGGCGAATACAATCAAGAAAACTACATAAAAAAGCGGGATAATCACATACAAAGAATGTACTTCCATTTGTTCACAATACTTCAATTTTGCGATGTTCTTTTGGGTTTGTAGCACAGAAGCTTTTGCATCAATACTATAAAACAAGAAAAGTTTGTAGCCGATAAATCCCAAGGAATAGAAAGTGAAAAGCAACAATGCCAATGCTGGAATCAAAAATTTCCAAGTCGCATAGTGCTGTACAATGAAATTCCAAAGGAAAAATAAGAAGGGAATATTGACTGCAATCTCTATGAAACTCGTCCATTTGATTTCCTTCAAACTCGATTGGATTTTGTTCATACTCACCTCCTTGAACAAGGTTTTATTGATGTGAATGTTTTTTTCCTGTTCATTATCCGTGCTGTTCCAGATATTACTCAATTCTTGTAAGTTCATGTTAGGGTTGTTTTTTGAGGGATTTAAAATTATTGGTCAATTGGGCTTTGATTCGGTGGATTTTTGTCGAAACATTCGTTACGGACATACCCATAATCACTGCAATTTCCTTGTTTTTATGCCCCTCCAAAAAAAGAAGAATGAGGGCTTTGTCCAATGATTTTAGTTGGTTGATAAAATGGTGGAGTTGTTGAAGCTCTTGGTTCACAATAGGTTGTTCTTGCCATTGCAGCAAACTGCCTGTCTCTTGCTGATAGCCATCATAGGTCTTTTTTCGAGTGCGTTCTTTTCGATAGAACGAGATAGACACATTCAGTGCGATGCGGTACATCCACGTACTGATGGCATAAGAGTCGTCAAATTTTGGAAAGGATTTCCACAATTGAAGGATGATTTCTTGACTCAAGTCTTTTTTGTCTTCAGAGCTGCGCCCATAAATATTGGCAACTTTGAAAACCAGTTTTTTGTGCTTCTCCAAGATTTCCAAGAACCGTTCTTCCTGCGATGTGGAGTTTTGTAAGTGCATTGTATAAGGTTTTCATTTTTGATTCACCTTATTATTCGCAGAAGAAGGAAAAAAATCACAGTTTGTAGCGTTTTTTTGTTTTTAAATTGCCTTCAATTCTCTTTCTGCATCCCATTTTTTAATCACCAAAACCCACACCACCACACATACTGCAATGATTCCCAAGCGGATTTCAAAGATTACATTCCTCACTACCAAACCATACATAAAGCCAATATTTCCGAGTGTGTGAAATGCAGCACAAACCAAAAGAGACTTGGTTTTCTCCGCAATTTTTCCGATACCAGCACTTCCCAATATCAGTCCACCACACATCATGAGATTGGACAAAAGACTTGTTTTGTCCAAAAAATCCCAATGCCACAGGTACCAAGCAATCCCAATTATGGAAAACTTCAACCACTCATTTCGCACCTCCAAATCCAGCTCTTGCTGCAAATAACCCCGCCATCCCACTTCTTCAAAAAGTGTATAAACGGCAAGCACCAAACCAAAAACTAAGCCTGCATAGTTTGCTTGCATCCCAAAGGTATTTGGAACTCCTACGATGGTCAAACAGATAATGGGAAGGGACAAAATCAACAAACTCCATTTGGGGCTTCCTCCAAACAAACTGATTGTATCGTTTTTGGGCACAGAACGCATCAAAAAACCTCCAAGCAACAACAAACCAATCGCAGGTAACCACGCTGAAGCCAAATACAATTCAGCAGGAAAATCCTCTAAACTGATAGCAATGGGTCTAATTTGGAAAAAAATGTAAGACCACAACAAAGTACCGAGGAGAAAAAAGGAGAGTCTGGTCAGTGATTGCTTGCTCATTTTTGTTGTTTTGGAGTTTTGTGCTTGGTTTGCAGTGGGAAAATACGAAATTGAAGGGAGAATCATTCGATTCTCTGATGCCGTTTTGACAAATCCTCCAAAACTTGCACTGCTCTATCAGCATCTTTTTCCGCCACAAAAATATGGTCGTGGTAGAAAGCAGCCACAACATTGCAGCTGATTCCGTGCTTTCCCAACTCCGTCGAAAAGGCTGCGGTTAAGCCAACAGCCTCCAAAGAAGAGTGAATTTTTAGGGTAATCCAAGCGAGTACAAAATCATAGTCTAAGCCCAGTTTATCCGCCGTTTGACGCTCCAAAATGAGGGTAATACCCTCTGTTTCTTTGAATTCAAAAATGGGAACAGACCTTGGGATTTTATTGGCTTCTGCCTCCTTCAATGTCACAAACACATACTCCCCTTCATGAAGCTGAGGGCTCATTGAAGCAATCAATCGGTTGATATTGGTTTCTCCTGCCATTGGTTTATCTGCTAAATTTTGCGGTATAAGTTTTGGTGTTTCCCACCCAATCCTTTACAATAAAAGTAATTTCGTGTTGTCCTTTGCCGACTCTTTCATCGAAGTAATAACGGGCACGCCCTGATTTGGCATCAAAAGTCATCACCACCCACATACCATCAATATAGGCATCATAGGATTTGATTCCCGTTCCTTTGTCTGAAATGGTAAAACCAATATAACTGTTTTTGCTCATCACCTTACCTGGGGTGATATTGAAGGGTTTGATGATTGGTGCAGTCTCATCCACTGCAATGAAATATTTGCCAAACTCTTTTGACCTACCTTTCAAGAAATTGCCTTCCCAAATGGCATCCACTGACCTTTTTCTACCTGATACAGTATAATAGGCAATGTAAGCTTGGTCATATAAGTTTGTAGGGAGGTTTTTGGGTTTGATAGCAACATCAAATTTCTTGTGGACAGGTGTTTTACCTGTATGGATTTGGTGGTATTGAGAGTAGACTCCTGACCCTGTAGGTTCGATGATTTCGTAATTGAAGGCAACATCTTTGTAGAAAGAGTTGGTCGGGAAGTAAAGCTTAATCAAATCATTTTCATAACTGTTGTCTGTCACATAATTAAAAGTAGTGATAGCTTTTTGGTCGTATGGAATCGCTGCAATGGGTTTTGCGCTGTTCCATTGAAGCTTGTAAGAGAGAGTTGAGGTGTTTCCTGATAAGTCTTTGACGGTGATGGCGATTTGGTGAGGTTGTCCATCAGAGAGGTCAAGAACGCCTCGATTGACCACATCTTCATAAGCAGTGAGGTAGTTTCCTGGATCTAAAAACAATTTTTGCATATTGCCACGCCCTGACTTTTTACCTTCATAGTCCAAGTGGCAATTGATGTATCGAGTCTCATCAAACGAAATGCGTTCGACATCGAAATAGAAGATTTTTTGACCATCCTTCCATGCCTCCATGCTGTAAATGCCGTTCATATTGTTTGCGCCATTCTGTTTGTCGTAAGCCTTTGCGCCCAATCCGACTCTTGGCGTATTGACCTTGATAGTGCTAACTTCCAAAGAATAAACGCCATTCTGTTTTTTGACTACTTTGTAGGTTTTGGGAGTGCCATAGCGATTGCCTTCATCAAAAGGATAAATCGCTGCACCTGAAAAGAATGGATGACGGGTATCGGGAACTTTATAGCCAAAGGCCAAAGGATTGATGGGAGTTTCGGAAGCCGATTCTCGTATTTCGAAATGCAAATGTGGTGCCGTCGAACTACCTGTATTACCCGATTTGGCTACAATTTGACCTTTTTCGACTTGCAGCATTCCTGGGGGAACGGTGATGTCGACCGTAAAACTTTGTTGTTCGTATTGTCTTTCTTTGACAAATCGTCCAATATTTCCTGTGAAGCCATTCAAATGGGCATACACGCTGGTATAGCCATTTGGATGGTCTATATAGAGCGCATAACCATACCCCCCTGTTTGGATTTTGACGCGGGATACATAGCCATCTGCAATGCTGTAAATACTGAGGTTTTCTTGTTTGTTGGTTTTGCAGTCAATCCCTCCATGAAAGTGATTGTTGCGGAGTTCACCAAAAGTACCTGCCAATACGAGCGGGATTCCCAAAGGAGATCGGAAGTAATCTTGGGGATACTTAGATTTTAGATCGGTATCGGCAGATACTGGTGAAAAACATAAAAATAGGAATAGATTTAAGGTTAAAACAAGGTGTATTAATTTCATTTCGCTTACTGTTTCAAATTTTGACTTAACTCATTGGTTGAAGTTGAAAAAGTAAGCGTTTTTTTCGAGAAATTTCTATTTTCCGTCAATAGATCCACCAAGATTGGTAGAAACTTCTCTGCTTGTAGGTTCGCCTCTGTAGCTGATATTGCCGCCTGTGTTTGCTTTGGCTTCAATTCGCTTATTAGCAGTCACTTCTACTTCTCCACCTGTATTGCTCCTTGCATACACATTTTGAGCCTTCAAACCATAGGCATAGAACAAACCACCTGTTGAGGCAATAGCACTTAAATTGTCTGTTTCTCCTGTCACTTCAATTTCGCCCCCCTCAGCAGCTCGACCTTCCACGACATCCATCCATACCTCCAAAGCGATACTTGCACCACTTCCTGCTCTCAAATCCAATGTAGTGCCACTAATGGCTGTTTGGCTATAAACCCTTGCGCCAGCTTGTGCTTTTATTTCGTTGATTTCTCGGTAATTGACCACTACACGAGCTTGCTTCCTTTTATTGTAGATGGTATTTTTGATGTGGATTTTCAATACACCTCCCCTTACTTCGGTAATGACCCTATCTTCCGAGATTCCATTGGCTTCTACATCAACACTTTCGGAATTTCCTTGTTCCAATACTACTTCTATGTTCCCTGAAGCATGTATAGCATTGAAGGAGAGTGTCTTTTGTTGTGCTTGAAGACCCATAGTAAAGGTCATTGTCAAAATCATAAGGGCTGTAAACTTAAGGGTTTGCTTTGTCATCTGTGTTTTTTTAGATAGTGTGATGTGAAAAATAGTGAATCCGTCAGTGGCTTCAAAAAAAGTGTTTAGGGTTTTTTGTGAATTCAAGAGTATCCACAGGTATAGCGAATGATTTAATTCTTTAATTGCCTAATAATTTTTATTTTTAGTGTTTTTTTGGCTTCTTGTCTTTGTTTAAAGATTGGGGGATTGTAAAAAGTTGCATCAAGGCTCAAAAAAAATACAGACTAAAAATGTCCAGAGGGAGTATTTGGGTACGTCTATGAAGGGTAGTTAAACCAAAACCTCTATCAATATGCTCTCATAAGTGAAACTTCAAATTAGTACAGGGATTCCTATTTTTTGTTAAACCAGTAAATGAATATTTGTATTGTATCGTCTTTGAATTCCTTGTTCTGATTTTACCAAAAGAAATGCGATGAAAACGATAGACTCATATTTTGATGCGGAAGGTAATCTGACGCTTGAAGGGGTAGCAATTTATGCCGAGGCAATTAAATTGGATAAAGTAGCAGAACTGCCTAATGGTTTTCAAGACTATATACTGAATGTTCCAAATGCCGCTCAAGAAGTATTGGAAACCTATGAGTTGATTGCAGATGAAGAGTTGGATAGTGCCTACTTTCCTTTTGGCAAATCCCAAAAGTCTATTTATAAAGTGCCTCGAACAAATGAGGATTTGGATGTGTTTTTGGCTGAAATTTTACAAAAAGCACTGGCAGAAGAAAGTACCCCAAATAAACGATTGGAGCGAAGAATGCTGCAAATTGTAAAAGGGGGAGATTCCTTGAAAGTTTTGACTCCGAAAGCAAATGAACTTTGTATTGATAAACTGAGTTTTACCTTCAATGTTTCTGTAGGACAAGAAACCTATTTGACCATATTTAATCAAGGGGATGAAGAAGTGATGGAGTATGAGGTGGAGGATAGCAGCACTACTTTTGAAGTGTTGTTAAATGAAAACAATTACCCCAGCGGCTTGTATTATTGGATGTTGGACAACAATGGGAGTACCCAAACCAAACGATTTTATATTTGTCAGCCCAAAGATGCCGAGCAGATTTTGAAGAAAATTGGCTAAATCCAAAAATGCCAATAACTAATTGAAATCAGCTATTGGCACACAGGTTAAAACTTTCAATGGCTGCTTTTTCAGTTCATGGCTGGTTCATACGGGGAAATAAGTTGAGAAAATTTGAATGTGTGAATATAAAAAATGGGTGAATTCAGTCTTCGTATTTAAACATAGAGAAATACGTGTTCCATTAGCGCATTCTCAGTACCGTCTATATTATATGTGTGGTATTGGGTGAAAAATGTGACATAAAACCTTGATTTTTTTGAAAAAAACGACAATTATTTTTGTTGGGCTTCAATTTTTGCTCCTTTGTAGCATTTTTTTTCCGTCTTGCCAACAGAAAGAAGAGCAAGTAGAACGTGACCTATACACGCTAAATATTCCCGTAGGATTTCCAGAACCTAATATTGCAGCTGATAATCCATTGACCAAAGCAAGTGTAGCTTTGGGTAAGAAGTTGTTTTTTGACCCTATTTTGTCAAGAGATAGCAGTATTGCTTGTGCTTCTTGTCATCACCCCAATCGAGCCTTTAGTGATACTGTGGCGTTGAGTAGGGGAGTAGAAGGGCGTTTGGGAAGTCGAAATGCGCCTACATTGATGAATTTGGCGTATCATCCTGTTTTTATGCGAGATGGCGGGGCGAGAACCTTGCCATTGCAGGTATTGATTCCTTTGGAAGACCATGCGGAGATGGATTTTTCGGCACAGGAGGCAGTTGAACGTTTGCGGAAACATTCCGAATATGTGGAAATGACTCGAAAGGCCTATGGGCGTGAAATCAATACTTTTACATTAACTCGTGCATTGGCAGCTTTTGAGCGAACCTTGATAAGCGGCAATAGCCCGTTTGACCAATACCATTTTCAAGACCAAAAAGAGGCTCTTTCTGCTGCTCAAATAAGGGGCTGGGAATTGTTTCGGAGTGCAAAAACCAATTGCAGTAAGTGCCATGAAGGATTTAATTTCACCACCAATGCCTACGAAAACAATGGTTTGTATTCGGCATACAAAGATGAAGGACGGTTTTTGATTACCAGAGATTCGGCAGATATTGCCTTATTCAAAATTCCTACTTTGCGAAATATCAGTTTGACCGCACCTTATATGCACGATGGAAGTATGGAGACTTTGGAAGAAGTGATTCGACACTATGAAAGTGGTGGCAAGCAACATATTCATAAGAATCCAATGCTTCAACCTTTTGAACTCACAGAAGTTGAACGAAATGATTTGAAAGCTTTTTTGGAGAGTTTGACTGATCTTCAATAATTTTTTATTCTCCGACCATTTCCTTCAATTGCAGCTGCCATCTCCACGCATCCTTCAATGCATCTTCAATGCCCAATTCAGTTTTCCAATTCAGTAGTTGAGCCGCTTTGCCCACATCCCCATAAATTTTGCTGACATCTCCTGCCCGTTTTTCACCTATGCGATAATTCAATTTTAAATCGTTTACCTTCTCAAAAACCTGAACTACTTCGAGTACGGAATAACCTTTTCCCATACCTAAATTGAAGATTTCATTGAAGCTTTCTTTTTCTTGTGATTGTAACCAATCTAAGGTTCTAACGTGGGCTTTTGCTAAGTCGATTACGTGGATATAATCACGGACACAAGTACCATCAATGGTATCGTAATCTTCTCCAAAAATGGTCAAGGATTCTCTAAGTCCTATGGCTGTTTGGGTGACA
The DNA here is from genome assembly GCA_045105835.1 of Chitinophagales bacterium. Lineage (GTDB taxonomy): Bacteria > Bacteroidota > Bacteroidia > Chitinophagales > UBA2359 > JAUHXA01. The sequence goes on along the minus strand of JBGCDY010000672.1, from coordinate 4,337 downwards.
AATGGAATCAAATTGTTGGGAACTCCAAAAGGCAATTCGCCAATCATTGCAGAAGGGTGTGCACCTACAGGATTGAAGTAGCGAAGAGAACTTGCCTTCAATTTTGCTTTTGAAGTGACGACATCGTTGATGATTTCTTCACAAATTTGTTTGGTATTTCCGTAAGGTGAATTGGCTACCTGAATGGGCGTTTGTTCGGTAACGGGAAGTTTTTCTGGCTGCCCATAAACGGTACAAGAGGAAGAGAATACCAAATATTCAACACCGTATTCTGCCTGCAATTGGAGTAGATTGATAAGCGGAGTGATATTGTTTTGGTAGTATTTTAATGGATTGGCAACAGATTCTCCAACAGCTTTTGCAGCTGCAAAATGAATGCACCCCAATATGTTTTTTTCAGCTTCAAATACTTCTCGAAAAGCTGCAAGGTCATTGCAGTCCAATTCATAAAACTGGACGGATTTTTCCGTAATTTTTTCAACTTGAGGAATCATTTTCCTGTCTGAATTGGAAAAATTGTCAATGATAATGGGTTCGTACCCTGCTGCAATAAGTTCTACAACAGTATGAGAACCAATGTATCCAGCTCCTCCTGTGACGATTATTTTTTGCTTATTCATATTGGGAAATAATGGAAATTAAAATTAAAGAGACACCTTGAATTATTTTGGATTGTCTGACAAATTCCGTGGAGCATCTAAAGACTACAATAGTCTCGTTTCATAAAAGAATAATTATTGGCAAAATAGCACTCTAATTTTCTAAAAGATAGACTATTCTAGTCTCAGTTCACGGTTTTAGTCAAGAAACCTTATTTTGAAAAGAGCCCATATTTGATGATGCAATAAATGGCACTAACACCGTCTTTCCAGTTTATTTTTTTGCCTTCAGCGTAGGTTCTGCCATAATAAGAGATGCCTACTTCATAGATGCGAATCTTGGGAATGCGGGCTAATTTGGCAGTGACCTCAGGCTCAAAACCAAAACGTTTTTCTTTGAGATTTAGTTGCTGCAAAGTTTTGGTATTGAATAATTTATAGCAGGTCTCCATATCTGTCAAATTGAGGTTGTTGAACATGTTGGACAGAAAGGTTAACCATTTATTGCCAATAGAATGCCAAAAAAACAAAATGCGGTGAGGCTTGCCGCCTATGAACCGAGAACCATAGACAATATCTGCTTCTCCTCTGAGGATAGGGGGGATGAGTAAATTGAACTCCTCAGGGTCGTATTCAAGGTCTGCATCTTGGATGATGAGGTAGTCACCTGTTGCTTTGGAAATACCTGTATGAAGCGCGCCCCCTTTGCCCTGATTTTTTTCGTGCTTGAAATATTGGATGGAAACTTGTGGATGGGAGGCAATGAATTTCTGGATTTCGGCTTCACTGTTGTCTGTGGAACAGTCATTTACCAGTATTATTTCCTTTTGTATTCCATTGATAAGTTCTATTTCCAACAATCTTGTAAGGATTTTTTGGAGGGTGTGTTCCTCATTATAGACTGGAACGAGAATGGATAATGTATCGAACTTCATACTGTTTGTTTTATTCTTCAATAGATGTCCAACTCAACTCACACCAGATTGGCATGTGATCGGATATGGCTCTTGCAGCTTTTAAAGACTCAAATTTAGGAACAAAATCAATAATGCCACTTCTTTTGAGTTTGAAAACGGTGTTGTTGTAAAAAAGGTTGTCATATTCTTGCGCCAAATAGTCTCCATTGATGGCTGTTCGGCGCAAGCTGGTTTTTTGATCTACGAGAATCGGAGAATATCCTCGTTGTTTCAATACGTTGAATGCCTTGTGTTTTTGGGATAAATTGAAGTCTCCCATAATGAGGAGGTTGTCTTTTCTGTAAGACCTGTGTAATTCTATGAGGTGCTGAATTTCCGTTGCGGGTTTTTTGGAAGTGGGAACAGCATGGAAATTGCCCATTAATAAGGTGTTGTCACCCGATTTAAAACGTGCCATAAAAGGCTCTCTATCGACTTTGTCCTCCAGTGGTTTGGCGAGCCAAGGTCTGCCAGAAAGGGAGATCAAATCTGTTCGCCAAAGATAGGCGTACCGTTCACTACCTGGACCTATAGTAGGATCACTGATGACATAATCCCATTTGCCATTTTTGCGTCCCAGTTCATCATTCAATTTAACTACTGCTCTTGGTCCACTCAATTTGGTTGAAATTTCTTGAATGGCAATGATGTGGTAGTTTTTCAGCAAGTTGGCAATGAATTCCACCTCTGAATCGTCTTTGCTAATGCCAATATTGTATAGGTTCCAACTAACTATTTTGATGCTTTTTAATTGTTTGGAGGAATTGGATGACGGGTTTGTTTGTTCAGGAGTATTGGGTTTTGTGGGTATAATGGGAGAAATATCTATGTTGTTGTTGGTATTATTGGGGTAGTTGGCGTTTGGTTGTGGGGTAATGGTGGATTGTTGTTGCTCCCATTCCTGCAATAGGAATTCCCAGTTTTCGGAAATGTAATTCCAATTGAGTACCGTCACAACGGCGGCAGCTAAAAGGATAAACGTTTTTTTATATTTTATTAAAAAATCCATGGCAAAGTAAAAATGTGAAATAGGGTAAGTGGTGAATCAAAATTAAAATAAGAATGAAAATTAAAAATGTAATTGATAAACAGTTAATTGCAAAATTTCAAGTGTTAAAATAAATAAGACACACTACTTAGAACTCAAATAAACAAGCTTATGTACTGAGTGGGATTTAACTGTGATTATTTTTTTTTAAGATAGCCAATTGCAGTGAATTTTTCAAAGACAACTTCTGTATGTGGTGCATCCTGCAATTCTGGCGTTAAGTCTTGTCCTGCCCAATGCTGATAGTGTTTGCCATTGCGCCAAAGACGACTTTGGGTCACATCGTAAATGATTCCTTTGTAGGCTACCCATATCTCCTCCTTGTCTTGTCCATTTCTCAAGGCCAATTGAAAGGAGGTGTAGGTGGGTAAGTTGGTCATGGGAAAGAGAATTTAGGGGAATCAAATTCAAAGTACAAGTTCAAATGCAAAGATTCTTTTGATTTTGGATTGATTAAAATCCTAATTGGGTTCAAAAATCATATTAGGGATTTAGTAAATAATAGCCTACGCATTTTACTCGTTTTTTTTCCTTTTAGATGCGTTAAAAATTTTTACCATAGCCCTGCTATGCTAAAAATTTTTGCCTTCCTAAAAGAAAAAATACCTTCCTAAAATTTGCGTAGTGTATTTATTTCTATCTCCCTTATTTACTTCCTTTGAAGTGATCTTTTTTGTCCTTGAATAAGACATTGAAGGTAGTCAAAGAACCATACATGCGGGTGATGTATTGCTGCAAATTGACTTTTTCTTCGTCGCTAAGATTCTTGGTGCCATTGATGCGTTGTTCTAAAACCCGCATTCTATCTCGAAGCATTACGATTTTGTGAAAGAAAGTTTCGATTGGAATTTCCTTCGCCTTCAAATCCGTATCCTCTGGTTGGAGAGACATCGTTCCACCTTTCCATTTATCACCCAATTTGATTTCTTCATATTCGCCCACATATTTGCTCAACAAACGTTTGAATGTTAGTTCGACCTGTTTCATTGAGACTACATCTGTGGCAGTGGGAAGTGCTTCAATCACTTCTAAAGGGTCGGTGTGTTGGAGTTCGACATAGCCATACTGCATAAAGGTGATACCATAGCTATCTGCAAGGACTTTTACGATTACGCCAATTCCAAAACGCTCCTGTTTGATTCGAGAACCTATTCCTAAGATTGTTGACATGAGTTATCTATTTTTATTTTGGTGCGTAAAATTAACAAAAATAAAAAAGGGAATAAACATTTTGTAAATGTCTATTCCCTTTGCTTGTAAAAAAAGAATTATAAATCGGAATTAAGCTCTTTTGACGGAACTACTTTCTGTGATTTATCTTTTTTTCTTCTTCTTTTTTTTTTTTTTTTTTCTTCTTTCTTTTTTCTTCTTGCTTGAAGACAATCTATCTGAATTTTCGTCCACTGAAGAGAAGTCATAGTCATTCAAGTAGTTGTTCAATGACTTATCTAACTGAGGATTGTTGGGTTCAGGATAATTAGACGTAGCAGGTGTTTGTTGTTGCCCATTGTCCCATTGTTGTCCTTCCGTCATTGGTTGGCTATTGTTGGGAGTAGTGTTACTCATATTATCAACAGGCTTCCATTCACTCCACTCTCCATTGTTGTTAGTTGCGCCACCATTGGTTGTAGTCCATCCACTTCCATTGTTGTTGGTTGTACCGCCATTGGTTGTAGTCCATCCACTTCCGTTGTTGTTGGTTGTACCGCCATTGGTTGTAGTCCATCCACTTCC
>JBGCDY010000671.1:0-4310 GCA_045105835.1 Chitinophagales bacterium | reverse complement strand
ACGGTTGGGGAAACACCTTATCATGAGTGGCTGATAGAATTTGAAAGAATACCAAGTGATTTGCTTGCTTTTGCTTCAATGATTGATGCTTCTTTGCAGCAACAGAATAGCTATTACAAGGACTTGATTCAGGGGCGTATTTTGCAGCCTTTGAAGATTTGTGTCATTCAAAAAGGCGTTTTTAAGCGTTATCAAAAGTCGGTTGGAAAACTGGGAGGACAAAACAAGTTGGCGCATTTATCGAATGATGGCAAGATAGCCGAAGCCATAAAAAAGTTTAATGTTTAGCTATTTGCGAGAGTTTACAAACATTCGCTTCATGTTCCATCTTAAAAACACTAACTTTGCAGATTGAAAAATAAAAGAATTAAAATTCTCTGATAATTTTTGCAAAATTGTCAAGAATAAAAAATCAAAAACGAATTAATCAACAGTATGGGAACAATTGTCATGGCGACGCAGCTGATTGCAGGATTATCACTTTTGGTATTTGTGCATGAATTGGGGCATTTTATGGCTGCAAAAGCTTTTGGAATGAGAGTCAATAAGTTCTATATCTTTTTTGATGCTTGGGGCAAGAAAATTTGGTCTAAGGAGATTGGAGGTACAGAATATGGTATTGGTTGGTTGCCACTTGGTGGTTATGTGCAGATTGCAGGGATGATAGACGAGACGCAAGATGCCAAAGATATGTCAGAGGAGCCAGAAGAATGGGAATTTAGAGCCAAACCAGCTTGGCAAAGATTCATTGTGATGATTGGTGGGATTGTGATGAACATCATCACAGGTATTTTGATTTTTGCGATGTACCTGCATGTTTTTAAAACAGAATATTTGCCTGTCAGTGAACTGAACAAGCACGGAGTCTATGCCTACGAAACGGCGCAAGATTTGGGTGTAAGAACGGGAGATAAAATCATTGAAATAAACGGAACAGCTCCAGAACGATTTAGAGAGTGTGTTTCGACGAATTTATATTTGGGTAAATCCATCAAGGTTCAGCATGCGGATGGTCAAATGGAAGAAATTGCATTGCCTAAAGGCTTTCACAAAAACATTCGACAGCCCTTCATTTCACCGATGTATGAAGACATATCGGTGGTCGCAATTGCACCAGATTCAGGAGCCGAGGCTGCAGGGATGAAAGCGGGAGATGTGATAGAAGAAGTGGCGGGTCGAGAAATCAAAAATTTCCCAATTCTTCAAGAAGTTCTGAGGTCACACAAGGAAGATACCGTTGCGGTGAAAGTGGATCGAGGAGGACAAATGGTGACACTTCAAGCAAGGGTAGATACTTCAGGGCGTTTGGGTTTTCAGCCTGATTTAGAAACCTCTAAGGAGAAATACAATTTTGCACCGTATGATTGGGGCAGAGCCTTCAAGTATAGCTACAAGGAAGGGTATGATTTGATTGCAGCTCAGGTGGTTAGCTTTGGGATGTTGTTCACTGGTCAATTGAAGGTGACGGAATCATTGTCTAGTCCGATTGGTATTGCGAAAATTTATGGAGCAGTTTGGGATTGGGATCGTTTTTGGTTCTTGACAGGCTTGTTGTCATTCGTTCTTGCCTTTATGAATATCCTACCGATTCCAGCCTTAGATGGTGGTCACATGGTCTTCTTGTTGTTTGAAATGGTGACAGGTAGAGCTTTAAGTGATGAGTTCTTAGAGAAGGCTCAAATAGTTGGTTTTGTACTGATTATGGGCTTGATGGTTTTTGCTTTCGGAATAGATATTTACAAGATTTTTAAGTAGGTAAGTGAGAAGACAGAAATGAGGTGTGAGAAGCGAGAGTTGAACTTCTTTAGGTTCAAAACATTAATAACCTTATTGATTGAAGTCAATTTCGCCCTGCAAATCATAAACTCAAAAAGTAAGCTCTCGATTTAAAAATCAAACTGCTTGATTAACAGGCAGTTTGATTTTTCTTATTTTAACTTTTATTCTAAGCATGTCAAAATACGATGTACTGATAGTAGGAGCAGGCTTGGCAGGTTTGTCAGCAGCGATAGAACTACAAAAAAGAGGCTTTGAGGTCAAAATATTAGAAGCGTCTGATGGTGTTGGAGGGAGAGTCCGAACCGATAAAGTGGAAGGATTTCTACTGGATAGAGGATTTCAAGTCTTATTGACTGCCTATCCTGAGACACAGCGAATATTGGATTACAAAGCTTTGAAATTGTCGAATTTTGTGCCTGGCGCATTGGTAAGGTATCGAGACAAAAACTACCGAGTAGCAGACCCTTTCAGAGAGCCACAAAAGATTTTTGCAACCTTCAAATCTCCCTTTATCAATTTTGGAGACAAACTGAAAATGTTGGCTTTGCGAAACCGTCAAAAACGATTGAAGGTTTCGCAAATTTTCCACCAAAAGGAAAAGACAACCTTGGAATTTTTGCAGGAATGGAATTTTTCAGAATCCATTATTGAGCACTTCTTTCGCCCATTTTTAGGCGGAATTTTTTTAGAAAAAGAGCTGACTACTTCCAGCCGAATGTTTGAATTTGTTTTCAAGATGTTTGGAGAAGGACATGCTGCACTTCCTGCAAAGGGGATGCAAGCGATTCCAAATCAATTGGCAGAAGAACTGAAGGAAGGCACGATTGATTTTCATACCAAAGTGATGGCAGTCAAAAAAGGGGAGGTCATTACAGAAAGCGGAGACGTTTGGAATGCCAAACATATTATTTTGGCGACAGATATTCATGCCACCAAACAGTTGGTGAATATAAAAAATCCCGCAAATACTTCGGGTACTTATTGTTTGTACTTTTCGACGACTTGGGATTTAATCAAGGAAAAAGTATTGATGTTGAATGGAAACCACAGCGGTTTGATCAACAATGTTTGTGTGCCGAGTATGGTTCAGCCCAACTATGCTCCTGATGGACAGTCTCTTTTGTCTGTATCAGTAGTAAAACCAATAGATTTGACATTGGAGGAACTCCGATTGGCGGTACAAACTGAACTGAGAGACTGGTTTGGAGAAGTTGTGATTCTGCGCCATTTGAAGACCTATCACATTCCACATGCTTTGCCCACAAAGAAAACAATTGCACCGTATAATAAAAAACAAATCCGTCCTGTTGAAGATGGTATTTATGCTTGTGGGGACTATACCTTCAATGCCTCAATCAACGCTGCAATGCTTTCTGGTCGTTTGACGGCAGAAGCGATTAAGAATTGAAGTGAATAAAAGTAAAAAAACAAAGTATATTTATATGATGTTATTTGTTTTTTTGGTAAAAAACCGAATAGCAGCTTTTGTGTCTTCCTAAATACCTAACAATGCACAAATGCGGTCAATATTGACATGCTCTTCAAAAAGCTCTATAGCGTGTTTGATTTTTTGAGGCGTTTTGGTATTTAATTTAACATCCAACTTATTGATTTTTATCACGGATTCGTAGGTGTCATAGTGGGTCTGAATAACAGGAATGTTGTGGCGATTCAGGAAGTAAAGGTTGTCTGAAGATACCAATGTATTCCCTGTCACAATTACGCCTGTCAAATCTGGGTCAATCTTCTTGTAGTCCCAAATCCTTCGCAATTTGGTTAAGGCAGCCGTTAAGCGTTGTGTGCTGACAACCAATAAGTAATTGTGATCGGTATCCAACTCTTCCAAATCAATCAAGGAGCCCGCCATAGTATCTTGTACGAGTTCGTCCATATACGCTTCTCCACACAAAACCTTCCCTTTTATTTCAGTCGCAATAGTAGATAACATAGGATAGGCCAAATCTTTGGCAAAAGGAACAATGCCGAGTAGTTCAATATTTTGTTTGTCTAAATATATTTGAAGGTTGTCTCTTACCTTGTCTATTTTTTCGGGAAAAACCTTGTTGATAATAACTCCTGCAATAGGTACACCTTGAGCTTCAAATAGGTTTTTGCAGAGGGTAAGGTGGTCTATTGTATAGCCGATTCCACCTTCTGCAATGAGAATGACAGGAGTGCCTAATTTTTTAGCAACATCTGCATTGGAGAAATCAAATACACTGCCTACACCAGGGTGTCCCGTTCCTTCAAAGACAACACATTCATGTTTTAAACTTAATGTATTCGCTGCATAGTCAATTTTGTCAGCAATTGTTTTGCGGAAAGGAGATTGAATATAACGGGCACTATCTCCGCTGTACATAATAAAAGGGATGTGTAAAATTGCATCTAGCTCGAAACCAAGAAAAAAAAAAAAAAGAGCTGCATCTTTATCCACTTAGATACCATTGTGGTGAACAAATCTTTGACCCATAGGCTTAGAATAACCTACGTTAATCCCTCTTTTTATTAGAGTTGTTAATAAACCCAAA
>JBGCDY010000670.1:0-2155 GCA_045105835.1 Chitinophagales bacterium | reverse complement strand
TGGGAACAGGTGTTTTGATGGGAGGCGCATGGGCGTATGAGGCCTTGAGTTTTGGTGGTTTTTGGGCTTGGGATCCTGTCGAAAATGCATCTTTGGTGCCTTGGATTACCCTCATTGCAGGACTTCACACACTCTTGGCATTCAAAAATACAGGTCATGCCCTCAAAGCAACAGCTATATTTTTGACCTTGACTTTGTGGCTCATTTTGTATTCTACCTTCTTGACAAGAAGCGGAATTTTGGGAGATACTTCGGTACATTCATTCACCGATTTGGGAATGTCTGGTCAACTATTGGCATTCATGCTTTCCTTCATTTTCATCTCCGCCTACCTTATCCTCACACGATGGAACGACATGCCTTCTCCCAAAAAGGAAGAAAGTGCTTACAGTCGTGAGTTTTGGATGTTTGTAGGAGCTTTGGTGATGGCAATGTTGGCAGTTTTGGTCACAGTAGATACCTCTTGGCCTGTTATCAACAAGCTATTTGGTACCAACAGAGTGATTACCGACCCCATTCCCCACTACAACCGTTACTCGGTTTGGTTTGGTATTTTCATTGCACTCTTTAGCGCATTGGTTCAATACTTTAGGTACAAACTCGAACCTTTGAATAAATTGTTGCGCTTAGTAGTTTTCACTGCCGTTCTTTCGGCTGTAGTGACTGCGATGACTGCAATGGCTCTCGAAATCAGCCATTTACCCAATATCCTATTACTTTTTACAGCTTATTATTCTATTATCGCCAACGCCAATTATATTTTTGCAGGGCTGAGAGGGCAGTTGAAAATTGCAGGAGGCTCTGTCTCACACATTGGCTTTGGGCTGATATTGTTGGGAGTTATTTTTGCATTTGGCAAACAAGAGGTCATTTCTTTGAATACACTTGGCATAGACTATGGCGAGGAATGGACTGCCGAAAATAAAATGGAAAATGTGCTTCTGTACAAGGACAAACCCATTCAAATGGGTGACTATTGGATTACCTACCTTGGTGATTCTACTTCCGCACCCAACACCTACTACAAGGTGCATTACGCCAAGAAAAAGAACGAAACCGACAAACCTACCGAATCCTTTACGCTTTATCCCAATGCTCAGAAAAATCCCAATATGGGGCTGATTGCGAATCCTTCTACCAAACATTACCTCACTAAGGACGTTTTCACCCACATTTCGGCAGCAACTGATAAGGAATTGCAACAGGAAGAAGAAGGTGAACAATTGACTGAAATTGAAATAGCTGTAGCAGAAACAGCTTTGGTATCGGGCGTGATGATTAGACTGCAAAGCATCAATCCAAATCCAGACGGAGGTTTGAACTATATTCCTATGGATGGTGACATTGCAGCAGGTGCAAAACTTTCTATCGTGGCGAAAGACAATACCCAATACGAGGCAAATCCAATTTACTACATACGTGACAACCAAGAAATGAATGTTGAAGCCATTGTGGATGAATTGAACATGACCATCGGTTTTGACAAGATTTTTCCCGAAAAGAACAAAATCAAACTAAGCATTCTTGACCGTGACGACCCAATGGATTGGATCATTATGAAGGCAGTCGTTTTTCCTTACATCAACGTATTGTGGTTGGGTTGTTTTGTGATGCTGGTAGGTTTCATTATGAGTATTTTGTACCGCAATAAGGAAGGAAAACAAATCTCTGGAGTACTGCGTAAGAAACAAGCCAATCAAGATGCGGAAACTTCTATCGCTGGAGGAATGCAGCCTGTATTGAGAAGTAAAGAAGGGTAGTAAGTTCAAATTAAAGATTCAAATCCAAACTCAAAGAACAGTTTCTGAATAAGTAGATTAGATTTTGAGAGTGAATACTTTAGTTTCCCTGAATCAACTTCAAAGTGAAAAAAATCACGGGCACACATACTAAAAAGGCTTGGCGAAACATCTGTTTTGCCAAGCCTTTTTGATATTTACAAAATCCTCGTCAACTTTCCTTCCATCACCTCCTCCAAATTACATCCGATACTTAGGCGAAGCTTTCACCTTATTCTGCAATTGGACAATCTCTCCTGCAATGGGTCTTGAATTTAAAGGCATCTTGTTACGGCGATACAATTTGATTAATTTAATGCCATATTTTTGGGCAATGTCGTGCATTGTCTCCCCTTCCATCACTATGTGTTCTGCTT
>JBGCDY010000669.1:0-10409 GCA_045105835.1 Chitinophagales bacterium | reverse complement strand
GTTACTGTAACCGCATAATTACCAGCTTCTTCTACACCCAAAATGTAATTATTAGCATTCGAAACATTCCATTGGTACGCTGCAAAGGTTTCAGGAACTTCTATCAACGAAAACAAGTTATCGGGACATATAGCCGTATTTCCTTCAATACTCACTTGCGGATTAGAAACAATGACCTGATATTCATTGGAGGTATAAAAACATTCTCCTTCCGAATACTCAAAGACAACTGTGCTAATGCCATCCTGAAAAATAGAACTAAAAAAACTTCCTTCTACATTCAATGTACTTCCATCTGGATTCTCTATTCTGAATAGACCATTTGCAGTAGGGGCTTCAATCAGCACTGAATTGCTTCCACAGTAAATATCTTCCATATCTAAAACAGGAGCTTCTCCACTACAAATTGTTTTGCAGGTAAGCGTGGACAAAATCTCCTTACAAGTGCCACTCGGAACGGCAATTACTTCTATACTCACCACTTCGTCGCTAGACAGGTTTTCGACAGTATAATTATTCACTTCTCCACTCAATTGAGTCACCCAAACATCGTTGACAAGGATATTATAGGCTGCTGCACCTTCGGCATCCCATTCAAAATAAATGCTGTTGTCATTTGCCTCACAAGAAATCGGGAAATTTTCAGCTACCTGTGGATAAACCATAATCAGTTGGCTAACAGTTTCGGATTCACAACCATTCTCAAACACCTTCAATGTAATCCATTTTTCGCCTGGCGTATTCCAAGAAAGTATTGGATTTTCAGGCGTTCCTGTAAAATTCAAATCACCCCCACTTCCAAAATTCCAAACATATTGCCCCTCAGCAGGTGTAGTATTTATTTGAACAACATCTCCTACACAAACGTCTATAAGGCTGATACTTTCGATGACTGCAATGGGTTCAACAATAGTGGTAAAAGTTTCGGTGGTGAAAGCACAACCCGTTTCTACATCGGTAACCGTATACCGAACCACAAAGTCACCACCACCCAATTGCGAAGGCTGAAAAACATTGACATTATAAGCCGGTCCGCCGATTTGTTCTATCACAAACGTTCCTCCTCCAATATTTGCCTGCAATTGTATGGCAGGGTCGTTGGCACAATAATCAGATTGAACGTTGGTGATTTCCAAATTTGCATATTGTTCTGCAAGCCCAGCACAGGTCGAAAATCGAAGCGGCAAAACCACCTCATTGTTGTCTTCACAATCTTCTGGAATGTCATTATTCGGGTCAATTTGCACAAAATATTCATAGATTGCGTCTTCCACTGTTGAATCTAAATAAGGCAAATCAATGATGTGATTTTTTTCATAAAATGGACTCGCCACACTTTTCTCTGCAATCAACTCTACTTCTATTTCGCCCAAAATTCGCCTCAAAACCTGAATCGTGAAATTTTCTTCAATGGCTTTGCCAAGATTGGTCACTCTTACCTTCAATTGAAGATTTTTATTCTCTTCTATTACATTAATGAGATTGTTTTTCGGCTGCAAGATATTCCCTTCCACATCCAAAACTTCTACATCATTTCGATTTTCTGTTTTGCGAACATAGCCGTTTTCAGTATCGACAAAGGAATAAGTGTAGTTGTTTTCAATGACATATTCGGGGCGGTCAAAACCTCCACCAATGATGAAGGCAGGGTCGCCTTCAAAAATAAATTCTTGAATCGTAGATTTGGTTCTATTAGAGTGTGCACTATTGGGAACGTTAATGTAGATGTTCTCAATGGTTTCTTTAATGCATTTACCAATGGGTTGGTTATAATTGGTTTGGCTGATTTGTTGATACAATTCATCCAAATACATACTGTTTGTTTCCCAAAAAGCATAGGTAAGCGTTCCTAAAAAACCTATAAAACCTTTGCCTTTAGCTCCTACCCACGTTTCGGGCATAGACGCATCAATATTGGGAGACTTAAAAATATCCCCAGTAAAAGCACATGCTGAAAAAGCAAAGGGATAACGAGGTGTAGCTTGTTGATAATCTGTGGGATTCTCTAAAATATCAGTTTTCCACCATTGTCCAGTACCATTGCCCAAATAACTAATCAAGCCCAAGCCCTGTTCTAAAAAAGGACGAGTATTGAAAACTCCTTGGAAGTTTCTACCTATCTGAATGTCTAATACCTTAGCCCCAAATGAATTATCTTCTACAATAGATTGATGAGGGTTTAGAAAGGATTTAATCAAATTAACTCGATGGTCATTGCTCCCCGCACCTTGAAATAACATATGTTTTCTCCATGCCCTATCTGCTATCGTACAGTCACCAACATGTTCATATTGCTGTATTTTATTGAAGTAATTCTGAACATCCTCAGGCATTCTTGCGCTCAATCGTCCAACTCCCAATTGTGGACGGAAATCAAAAACATCTCTTGCAGTAAGCATGATGTCCGAAGGCATATGCCCAAAAGTAGGAATCAAATTGGCATTAAAATCACTTGGTGAAACGCTAGAACGATAGCCAACACCTTTACCTATCAAAAACAAATATTCGGGATTTGTCCCCCATTTATCCACTGCAAAATTCACAAAATGACGAATAGCTAAAGGATGTTTTGGAATGCCATAAGTAAATTGGTCATAGAGTTCTTCAATATCTGCAATGACCACTTTATAGCTGCCACCATTTGGAGTACTTCGATAATTTCCATAAGCCTCTATCCAATCTATGTTTCCTGTTCGCAAAGAAGGGTGGCTGATAATGATGTAATTACCTTGAGTTGCTAATTTTTGATAATCCGTGAATTGAATGGATTGAAGTTCGTCAATCGTTCTAATAACTCCTTCTGTCGTATTTGCCAAAAACAATTTGCGGCTTTCCAATTCCATTGAAGGGCTTTCAGGTAAGTGAATTTTATACAAGTCATTGCTTGCTGCAATCTCAAATCTTTGCTGGTTGTTCAAATCATACAAAACGCTTTGATTTCCTCCATTGAAGTGAAAAACTTCAAAATAGGCTTGATTGAGGTGCTGCAATTCAAAGTAAAATTCAGTTGCATCTTTTACCTCTTCGTTTGCCTCCACACTGAAATCAAAATAACGAGGATAAATTAAAAAGGTATAAATTACAGATTGCAAATCGTGAAAAGGATTCGTAAAAAACTCTCCCACAGATTTGTAAGCTACTTTTGTTCTGATGTCATTGAGGAAGTTGGGTTCAATAGAAGCATTAAAAACAGGTGTATTGTAGCCCTCATAAGCTCTATGAAGAGCTACAATATCATTAACTTCAAGTATAAGGGAGTGGTCATTTTCAATCTCTGCTTCATTACTTTTTCCTGCCATTTTTGCTTCGAAAAAGCCTAAAGGTGCATTTTCTTCCTTGTAAACGCCCAAAGTAGGAATTTGGTAGATGTTTGTTTTTTCTCCCACAATAGTAGTTCCTGTAAAACCTTCCCCCTGCTCAAAATTGGAAAAATTTGTATTCAAAGTGTACTGTCCATCATCATTAGTATAAGCAATCGAAGTGACCTCTGTAGGTTTACCCTCATTAAATATATTGGTATGAACCAAACCAGATTCATACATAAAATACTCCTCCTTCTCTGGTAATTCCCCACTCAAATTATTCTCAACCACTTCCATTCTTTCGCCTTCAAAACCATTATCCCACATCAAATAATACCCAATCGAATCGGTGAACAAACTCTTGCGGTCGGTCAGTTGCCAATCGGGATTCTGAAACAGTTGGGTATCAAAACTGCCATCGTTTTTTTGTCCATAAAACTCGATAAAATCCTCGCTACCAAATATTTCATTGGAGGATACATAAATCGGAATTTCTTCACCACGACTGAATAGGTGAAAACCTTCGGGGCTTTTTTGGGCTAAATCCGCTTGCTGTAATGCACTGTAAGGAATGCGGTAGAGCCCATCTTCTGCAATGCGAAATTTGTAGTAAGTTTGGTCGTAGTCGAGCCACTCATTGAAGTAAGTCTGGGCAGTCAAGGACAAAAAAGAAAGGAAACAAAGGGTAATGCTTAGGAGTTTCATATTTTCGATTTTACTTATTTTTTAGACAACCAAGCGAATTGATTGGACGTTCACACTACAATAACGTAAAATCAAAAAAAGGTAAACTCAATGCCACAATACATAGACCTCAGCCACACCATCGAAGATGGACTCGTCACCTACAAAGGACTTCCTGCACCCATCATTTGCGACTACCTCAGCCGAGAAGCCTCCAAAGGCGTATATGCCGAAGGGGCAAGTTTTCAGATTGGGAAAATCGAGATGGTCGCCAATACGGGAACCTACATTGACGTGCCTTTTCACCGCTACGAAGATGGCAAGGATTTGTCAGAATTTGAAGTAGAAGCCTTTGCCAATTTGGAGGCAATTTGTATTCATGCGCCTTGTGAAGAAGGTTTGGAAGTGGGAGTTTCGTTTTTTGAAGGGAAAGATTTGAAGGGAAAGGCGGTGATGGTGCGAACCGATTGGGCGCAGCATTGGAATACGCCACAATATTATGAAAACCATTCTTTTTTGACCAAAGAAGCAGCTCTTTTTTTGAAGGAAGCGGAAGTGAAACTCGTGGGCATTGATTCCCACAATATTGACGATACCCGCAGCAATGCCCGTCCTGTTCATTCCATTTTATTGAAGAACGACATCTTGATAGCCGAACACCTCTGCAATATGCAAGGATTGCCATTGGACAAACCTTTTCGTTTTTTTGCAGTACCTCCCAAAGTGAAGGGAATGGGAACGTTTCCTGTGAGGGCGTATGCGATTTTGGGAACTTAACAAGAAGGGGTTTCGTTGGAGGTTGAAAGGTAAAATCAAAATCCATGATTTATTCCAATCCCCAAATTCTTATCCAAAGTATCAAAGAAGCTTTTGCAGATGTCCAAAAGGGCAAAATGAATCTCATTGATGCTTTGAAGCAAAACAAGAACAGTGCTTCAAAACACTTACAGGAAGAAGTAGATATTGCGGCTCATTGGCAAGATATTGAAGAAAAAATTCTGATAGCAGGCATTGATTCTATCAACTATTTGGATGCTGCATCTTGGAAATACTACTTGCCTGCCTACCTCATTTGGGCGATTGAGAACCAACACAGTCCAAATGCTTACTTACTGGATTTTATCGTTGATTCGCTTGCAGAATATGAAGTCAAAGATTCTTTGGAGAAGTATGAATCTTTGGCAGAAAAGCAAGGAGAAATGGTGTATCATTCCCTTTGGTTGATGGTCAATAGTGACTGGCAAGAGGTAGATACACAAATCATTGAACAGTGCATTTTTCAGTATTGGACAAAATTCACCCACGCTACAGCCGAGCAAATCATCTTGAAAATCAAAGATGCTTTTAGCGAAGCCCGAAAAGGCAGTAAGACGATTCACGAAGGGGAAGCGATGGATGATTACAGAACTGCAACGGAGGAGGAACGCAAACGAGAAAAATCGAAACATTGGGATGAGGTAAAAGCGGAACATTTACTGGAATGTACCTGTGCATTGACCTATTTAGAAGGTGATTCTTGGAAATACTATGTACCTGCCTACATGACATGGTTACTTCAAAACCCATTTTCTGACTCTAACCTATCTGGTGCAGCATTTTATGCCTTTACCTCCGAACGAGAATTTTCGGTCAATAAATACAAGTTGCTGGATAAAGCCCAATCAGAAGTTATCTATTTGTTTTTGCTCTTTATGGAATCTCTTTGGAAGAGTCCGATAGAGGCAGAAAAAGCCATTCCGCTTTATTGGCAGGCATTCAAACCCGAAGTAATGTAGATATAGCGAAAAAATCATTTGATTGTATTTAATTTCTACTTTAAACAATCTTTATTTTTTTAATGCTCAAATATTTTATTAAATTAGCACTATAATTTTCAATCATTAACCGTGCTAAACCAATGAGAAATAAGTTAAAATCCCTAATTGCCTTCCTCGTTCTAATCCTTTTTTCCTTCAATACTTTCGCCGAACATGAACTAATGACGTGGGGCGAAATAGACGAAGAACACCTCAAAATGACTGAATACGAAGCCGACCCTGATGCCTCCGTTTTGTATTTGGGAGATTATGCCGAAGTATTTGGAGAGAATGTGGACTTCAACAATTACACGGCTCACAAGTATTATATCCGAATCAAAATCCTCACCAAAGAAGGACTGAAATATGCTTCCCATAAAATACTTTATGGAGGGAGTAGTGAAATTAAATATATTGAAGCCCAGTCATTTACCCTTCAAGAAGATGGGAGTGTCAAAAAATCTGTTTTGGATGCAAAAGATATCCAAAAAGAAACGGTCACGGATGGGTTACACCTCAAAGGGTTTGAGATTCCTGGCGCACAAGTAGGTTCTGTGATTGAATACCGCTACAAAAAATGGACAGGAATACGTACTGTCATGCCTCCCTTTTTCTTTCAGGGAGACGAACCCAAACTATGGAGTGAAATCCGTTTTCATGCCCCAAAATATACTGCCTATGTGACCATTCCATCGGGAGTACTCATCAAAGGCATGGTCGAGGAAAAATCCAAAATCACACTCGGTCAGCCCAATACCCTTGGGGATACCTATCGCTACTACATGGAAAACATTCCCGCATTTAGAGAAGAACCTTTTACCAAAAAAATAGAGGATTATTATGCCAAGGCAGAATTCCAACTCCATTCTTATTCGTCAGGTACAGGATTTAACAATTCGCTTTACCACACATGGGAGGAGTTGAATAAAGAGTTGATATACAATGATGAATTGGGAGGGCATTTGAAGGGCAACGGGAAATTTTTGAAGCAGGTACGCCACATTTACGAAGACCTGCCCGATTCCAAACAAAAAATGATTGCGATATACAACCATATTCGAGAAACCATTACTTGGACAGGAGACTATAGCATTGGTACGTATGATTCTCCAAATGACCTTTACAAAAAACGAACGGGGTCAAGTTCTGCTATCAATTTGATGCTGGCGGTAATGCTCAAAGATGCAGGAATAGAGACGGATTTGATGCTGGCAAGTACCCGTGAAAATGGCTTTGTCATCAAAAGTTACCCCTATATAGGTCGCTTCAACCACCTAATTTGTCGTGCTAAAATTGGCGATGCCTATCACATACTTGATGCCAAAGAAAAGTATCGTCCCTACAATATAGTGCCTGCCAATTTAATTGATTGCAGTGCATTGTTTATCAAAGAAAAAGAAGTCGAATGGGTTGATATTACATCCAGTATAGCTATGACCGAAACGATCAATGCGCATATCAAATGGAACGAAAATGAAGAAATGACAGCAATGGTCATGGAAAAAAACGAAGGTTATGCAGCCATGTTTGAGCAAGAACGCTTGGAAGACGCAGGAGAAAAAGGGTATATCAAAGCCATTGCGGAAAAATGGACAGATGGAGAAGCGAGTAACTACAAGTTCCAAAATAAAACCAAGCCCAAAAATCTATTGGTGTCTCAATATGAGCTTGAGAGTGACAAATTTGTGTCGGATGATGGAACAAGGATTTACTTCAACACCTTTGCTGCTACAGGCTATACAGAAAATCCCTTTAAACTAGAAGAACGCTTGTTTCCTGTGGACTTCAATTATCCTATCAAAGAAACCAATCGCTTCAATATCGAGATTCCTAAAGGCTACAAAGTCGAAGAAGTACCTGAAACCGCCGCTTTTGCGATGGAAGGAAAAGCCGCCTCTTTTCATATTACTTACAGCCAACAACCCAACCAAGTCCAAGTAATCAGTACCCTCAAAATTAATGAGATATCATTGAGCCCTATTCAATACCAAGCGCTCAAAATATTCTTTGATAAGGTAGTAGAGAAACACACTGAATTGATTGTGTTTTCAAAGGAGGAATAAATCAGCACACAATTTTTATCCCTACTTGCTCCCTACTTGCGCTCGTTTGCAACGAGTGCTTAACAACCCTGTCGTTTGCAACGACTTGCATAAATGTGCAAAACATTGACTGGTCGTTACAAACGACAAAAAACAATACACTCGTTACAAACGAGCGCGAGTGTTGATAATCAAAATAATTTTCACAAACACAGCACCATGCTTTTCCAACTTACCATAGACCCTGCCAAATTCAGGGCGACCAATGCGACTTGGAACGACCTGTATCTCAACGACCCGTGGAGTGTTGGCTACGTTTCTACACTCATTGAAGAACAAAATTTCACCACAAAAGAGGCTTGGGAAAAACACTATTACCAATCGGGAGAAAAACGCCAGCAAGCACTCCTAACATTAGACCCTTCACTTCAACAGACACTCAATAATCCGCTTTTGAAGCGAGAGAATCCTGCCACGATTAGACAGATTCCCTTCAAATACCAACAGCTCAATACCCAGTTTGGAAGAACGAAAGTTGATTTTGAAGAAAAAGCAAAAGCCCTTCAAAAACACTGCAAAACAGTTTTGAGTATAGGAGAAGCCTTTGAATGTGTGCGTTTTCGGGTGATTTGTGAAACCTGGAACGGCATCATCGTGCGAGAACGAGCCACTATCCAAACTCTACAAAGACAATTCCCAAAAATCACCTTCAAAGTCAGCGACGGTGTACGAGACTACCAATACGGTATCGACTACGAACTCTTTCTACATGACCAACTTTTGGGGGCTATCCAAATCAAACCCAAATCCTACCAAAGCAATCCCCCCTACCTCCAAAAGGCAAAAAATGCCAATAGCAGAAAACATCATGCTTACTTCAATACCTACAATCGAAATGTACGTTATATCTTTGCAAATCACCGAGGCGAAATTCTCAATACAGATGATTTTTTAAAAAGACTCAAGATTTACTATGAAAAACATACCTGACAAACAGCCCTCAATATTGGAGGAGGTTATCAAAACGCTTCAAGGTGGGGAAACCATTCTTTACCCAACCGATACCGTTTGGGGACTCGGATGTGATGCCACCAACTCGGAAGCTGTCCAAAAAATCTATGGAATCAAACAAAGAGATGAAAGCAAAGCTTTGATTATCTTGGTCAAAGATTTGGAAATGCTGCAAAATTATGTGGAAGAAATTCCTGCGGCTGTTTTTGAAATACTCACCACTGCAAAACGCCCAACGACCATCATCTATGCCCAAGCCCGCAATTTAGCCCCCAACCTTATTGCAGCAGATGGCTCGGTCGCTATCCGCATCCCACAACATGATTTTTGCCAAGCACTCTTTGAGGAATGGCAAAAACCACTCGTCTCGACTTCTGCCAATATCAGCGGAGAACCTACTCCAATTTACTTCAAAGAGGTTAGCGAAGAAATCAAAAATCAAGTGGATTACACGGTTGATTCAAGTCGTTTCGATATCCAAATACCTACTCAGCCTTCAAGGATTTTGAAGATAGGAAGGGGAGGGGAGGTTGTGATTATTCGGGATTAGTTTGATTGGAGTTTAATTTTGCCTTACTTTGATTCTGGTGAGTCTCCTATCTTTACCGTCATTTTAGCTTTATTTTCTTCCTTTCTTTTTTTAATTCTTGCCCTTCTTTTTTGCATGGTCTGCTTCAATCGTAATTTTCGCACTTGTTTAGCAAGTTGCTTGTTTTTAGGTTTTTTGAGATAATCATCTACAGTTTTTTCTAGTTGATCTAATTTGAAATCACCATATATCTTGAATTCATTTAGTGCTAAATCGATTTTCGCTAGCTCACTTCTGTCTTTTTTCTGAAACCACGACCACCCTTTTTGACTCACAACAGTTTTTGCTCTAAATTCTTCTAGACTTAGTATATATTCATCTGTTCCTTTCTTGTTATCTTCTTTTGTTTCGGATTTGGCTTCTTGTGTCAATTGACCAATTCCTTCGTTTTCTCTAAAACTCTTTAGAATCTGTTCTACCTTTTCTTTCTTTTCTCCACTTTTTAGGCTTTGGATTTTTCTTTGTTCTGCTTCAATTTTTTGTTCTTCTTCATAAATGTTTTCTAATACTTCTTTTACACTTACATTAGTTGATTTAATGCTGTTTATAACAGAAAGAATTTCTAGTGCTTTTTTAACCCCTACTAAGACTATATTAGCTTCCTTCATTTGATGTCTTAACTTCTCAAGCTGATCATTATGTACTACTAAGTATTTTTGTAGGTCATTAGATTCTTTTATTAGCATATCTACGAGTTTCCCATCCTTACTATTGGAGGAATATACCTCATTCATTCGATTTATTAGTTCTCTTTGATCTTTTTCGAGGTGGAATATAACCCTACTTTCAATATCAATTTGTTCATAAGCCTTCGTCAAACTTTGAAGGAATTTTGCTTTAGTATCCAAAATCATTGCTGATTTTATTTCCTCTCCTCCTATCACTCTATCAGCATATTGCAATATTAGTTGCCTTGCTTCTTCGCCAGTTGCAATCGCATTAAATTGCTCTTCCAAACTTCTCGCTTTATTTTCTTCATTTAGCC
>JBGCDY010000668.1:0-7202 GCA_045105835.1 Chitinophagales bacterium | reverse complement strand
CTTCATAGATATTTCGATAAAAACCTTCTTTTTGAGCCAATTCATAATGGCTACCCTCCGCTGTGATTTTTCCCTTTTCGATGACAATAATTTTGTCGGCACGCTGAACAGCCGTAATTCTGTGGGCGATAATAATGGTCGTTTTATCCTTCACCCTTTCCTTCAATGCCATCTGGATATTGTACTCAGTCTCAGTATCTACAGCCGAAGTAGAATCGTCCAATACCAAAATATCGGTGGACTCCAACAGCGTTCGAGCAAGTGTTACCCTTTGTTTTTGACCACCCGAAAGTGCGACTCCTTTTTCGCCGACCAATGTATCATAACCCTCAGGAAATACATCCATGATTTGGTGAATGCTTGCCGCCTTTGCAGCTTCAATGATTTCGTCCTCATTCGCCTGTGTTTGGGTATAAGCAATATTTCCCTTGATGGTTGTTGAGAATAAAAAAGCCTTTTGAAGTACGACCCCAATTTGTTCTCGCAAATAGGTTTTACTATACAAGTCCAATGGTTTTCCATCTAAGAAGATTTGTCCTTTTGTAGGTTCAAAAAATCGGGTAAGTAAGGCAATAACCGTCGATTTACCTGCTCCCGTAGGGCCCATCAATGCCACTTCTTGACCTGCTGCGATATTGAAGCTTACATCTTGCAGAACAAATTCGTCTTCTTTGGCATCAGGATACCGAAACCATACATTCTCGAAAACGATGTCTCCCTTCAATGATTCCGCTTCAATACCTGTGTAATCCTCCTCTGGTTCGTCCATGATTTTGGAGATGCGTTCCATCGCTACAATTGCCATACCCATTTGAGAGACAACTCTTCCCAATCTTCGCATCGGGAAAGTCACCATAATGGCATAGGTATAAAAACTGGTCAATTCGCCAATAGTGATTTGGTTGGTCAAGGTGAAATAGCCTCCTGCAACAATCGAAACTGCAATCTGAAAATGAATCAAAGCATCGGAAAAAGGCCAGAAAAAAGCATGAAGCATAGCATGTCGTTTGCCAATCGCCAATTTCTTTTGGTTTTGTGCTTCAAATTTTGCTGCCTCAGAATGTTCTTGGGCAAATGCCTGAACGACTCGAATACCTGATAAGTTTTCTTCTGCAATACCAGTGAGTTTGTCCTGTTCTGCCTCATGCTTTTCCCATACCTTTCGTTCTTTTTTGAAGAAAACATAGGCAGTTCCAACAATGAGCGGAACGGAAGCAATGGCAATAAGGGCGTAATTAAGATGGACAGAAGCCATCATCCAAAAGGAGAAAACAAAAACCGAACTCAACAAAATCACATCTACGACTTGATTGAGCATAAATCGGCGAACGGTGTCGACATCACCCGTACTTTTTTGGATGATTTCGCCCGTTGAAGTCGTGGCATGAAAAGTCAAAGGAACTTTTTGGAGATGGGCAAACAATTTGTCTCTAAACTGTTTGATGGCTTTTTCGGTGCAATAGGATGAAATGGTACTGGAGGCAAACATGGCACTGCCTCGAAAAAAGGCAATACCCAAATAGACCAAGCCCAAACAGAGCAATACCCAAGGCAAATTTCCCATTGCCAATTCTGGAATAATGTCGTAAATCCATCCTGCAAAAGCATCGTTTGCAGAAGGTTGCTGTGTGCCATTTGATTGAAAATAAACGATTACTCCATCAATGGCAACCTGCAATACTTTGGGTTCTAACATCCTGACGAAAGTGGAGAAAATCAACCGCAGCCCCGCCCCAAAGTAGTCGTGTTTCCACTTGTCGCGAATAATGAATAGCTTGTAAAAATTGTGCATAGATTGATTGGTTTAAGATATGTCGATAGTACTTTTTGTTTTTAGAGGAACGTATAGATGAAAATTGAGTGTCCAGACATAAGATTTTAGACACAAGACTAAAGACAAAATTGTTTGTTGATTGGATATTCAAAAGCGGTTTAGCTAAGTCTTTCATTCCTCAGAATCATTTATTCCTGTTTTAGGACAAAAAAAAACCGCAAGCATCGTGTTGATAATGCTTGCGGTTTGCATGAAAATATAGTCTATATGAAAAACATCACATCAGACACATTCTATACCGCAAGCCTTCCTTATCAACTACCGCAGTGGCATTGATTTCAACCGTTGAAGGTCGAGAGAAGAATACGTAATATGTGTTTTTTGTGGTGTTCATGAAATTTACATTTCGTTAGATAATCATTATTGATAATTTAAAAGAGCTATATATGTTGATTGAGATTATTGTCTATTCATCTTATGTGTGCCAAACACAAGGAGAATTTAAATAGTTCCATCCAACTCTTTTTTTTTCATGTTTTTTCATCAGACATATTTAGTCCACTCATTGCCACAACTTTTGCAGCGAAAGTAAAACTCAGCTTCGGTATTATTAGGTGAAGATTTGTTGGGGACTTGGGCACTGCCGAGGTAGTAAATACCTTTTTGATTGCATTTGGGGCAAAAGTCTTCGGGCTGGAAAACGCTCACAGAACCTTTGCCAGGGAAATCATTCGTCATAATTCATGGGATTTAGGATTTATAAAAAGTTGTTCCTGTTGATGATACCTACAAATATTTTGTAAACACATCTACCCCATTTTTTATTCAGAAATCAATCCAAAAAGCATTTTCTGATCACTTCCTTAAAATCTTTAACAACAGGATCGTTGCTATCCCAACCATAATCGTGTACCAAATTGAGATTCACATAGGTCAATGCTTGAATATACCCTTCACTAGTCGAAATCCCTTCTAGGGCTTTGTTGTAGGAATTGCTATCTCCTTTAAACAGTTGATTGATAAAGGCGAAGCGTTGATTGAAGCTGATATCCATTTTTCTGTGACTTCCTCCAGAATTACCACCTGAACTTCTTGCCAAAACATCATTTAGTTCCAATGCCACTGTTTCGTCACCTCCATTATCCATGACCACATCAAGGTTTTCCTCCTCTACTTCCTGACTCCTTTTAATGTCTTCAAAAACTTGTGTTCTCACAGAATTGTCATCTGTTAGAACAGGTTGAACGGGTAATTCAATCTCCTCTGACTCTGGTTCATCATTGAATAGTTCCTTACGGATGGGGCTAATGATTCTTGTAGCACCTTCTGGTAAGTCCGAATCATCCATAAACGATTCTTTCTGGGTATGATTGATCACCATAGTGGCATCATCTTCTATTCCTACATCAGCTGTTGGGTTGTGATTGAAGATCATTGTAGCATCGTCCTCTTCCTCCTCATGCGTAGGGAAATTCTCTTTGCTAATTGGATTCAATACAATAGTCGCATCATCTTCTGGCTCAGAATGGTCTTCAAATATTTCCTCCTTAGTTGGATTCATTGTTTTTCCTACTTCCTCTTCTTGCTCTTGCAGCCTCGCCAATGTACGCTGCAATTTTTCTGCAATCGGGATGTTTTCTGAAATATTTTCAGATGGTCTCTCAAAAACAATTGTCGCATCGTGATTGTCCTCCTCATATTCTGCAATTGGCTCAGGAACTGTATCCTTATTCAATTCCACTTCAGGTTTCCCCGAAAAGAAATCTTTGTCCATTTCCATCAAACTTGTAGCATCGTAATCTTCTTCAATTTTCACATGTGGATTTGCCTCCAATATGATTTGTTCAATTACCTCTTCTTTAGGCACACTTTTTATTTCAAGTATATCCTCTTTTGTATCCTTAACAATTGAAGTAGCGTCTTCTACTGTTTCAGCCAATTCTGCTTTTTGTTCTTCTATTATTGAAGTAGCGTCTTCTACTGTTTCAGCCAATTCTGCTTTTTGTTCTTCTATTATTGAAGTAGCGTCTTCTACTGTTTCAGCTAATTCTGCTTTTTGTTCTTCTATTATTGAAGTAGCATCCTCTACTGTTTCAGTCAATTCTGCTTTTTGTTCTTCTACGACTGAAGTGGCATTATTTACAACCGAGTGAAGGTCAAGATGGTCTTTGACTGCTTCGGTTGAAGTATCTATATTTTCAAGAAATCCCCCCCCTGTTTCTTTATCTTCAAAAGAAACCATCTCAACAGAACCCTCTGACAAAACAGGAGCAACATTTTTGATGCTTTCGAGTTGTTCGCTAACTTTTGTTTCTATATAACTCTTAGAAGATTCCGAAGTATCTGTTTTTGAAGAAGTTGTTTTTTCCAGAAGCAAAACCTGATCATACAATTCCACTGCATATCGCTTCAAAAGCGCAACTTCTAACTGATTGGTCTCTGCATTGCTTTTTCGAATGCTCTTAAATAGATAACTAATCTTTCCGACAGAAACTGCCAGTTGATTGATTAATTGCGTATTTTTCATAAACTTTTTTAGGAGTTAATGTAAAGTAAATAGGTGTGGTTCTTGACAAAGCAAAATCTATACCGTAATGAAAGCAAGACTAGCCCAAATCAAAAAGATAATGCTAATTTTGCCTGCTGAACCTTAAAGTTATGATTTTTTTTGATAAACAAAGGTAAAATAGCAGCAAATGTTTTTAGAACCCAAAGTAAAAAAAGGTTGGATTGAAGTAGTATGTGGCTCTATGTTTTCGGGTAAAACCGAGGAGCTTATACGCCGTTTGAAACGTGCCAAATTCGCGAACCAAACAGTTGAAATATTCAAACCTCTAATAGATAACCGATACCATGAGAGTGATATTGTATCACATGATGCAAATAGCATTCCATCTACTCCAATTAGTAGTTCACAAAATATATTGTTGATGGCACAAAACGTGGATGTAGTCGGTATTGATGAGGCGCAATTTTTGGATATGGAACTGCCAAATGTCTGCAATCAATTGGCAAATCGAGGTATTAGAGTCATTGTAGCAGGTTTGGATATGGACTATACAGGCAAGCCTTTTGGCCCCTTACCAGAAGTATTGTCTATGGCGGAGTACATCACCAAGTTACATGCTATTTGTATGCAATGTGGTAATTTGGCGAGCTATTCTTACCGCAAGAAAGACATGGATGACCAAGTTGTTTTGGGAGAGAAAGACTTGTATGAACCTCGATGTCGAAGTTGTTACTATGGCAATGAACATTGATTGGTTTGAAGTGTTTTGTGGTGGAAAATTATTTTCTATTACCTGACAGGCGAAGGTTTTGGCTTCAATAGTGGTCAAAAGGGAAATGCCTAATTACAAGTATTCACAAGTGAAACCAGATAATGGACTCATTGGGCATTTAAACGACGAAACCAACAATTTACTTGTGAATACAACTGTTTGTAGTAAACAGTCGTTTACTTAGAAACGTTTGGAAAGTGGTTGATGCGATAAAAAATTTGTTTTTCAATCTAATTTTCATCGTATTAGGCATTTTCAATGTACTTTTGAATGCGACATAAATGATTTTCTACATTTTGAAAAACCCTGAGTTAATGGGTTCTTGAATTGGAGGTTTCACCAAGCATTCGCCCATTGTTCAATCAATCATCATTTACCTATTTCATCACACATGCGAATATTCCTTTTTCTTGGACTTCTTACTTTATTGTCTTACACAGATATTGCAGCCCAACGCCTGCCGATTCAATTAACGGGAGTAGTGATGTCCGCAGACAGCATTCAACCTGTTTTTTATGCAACGGTTCGTGTACCTGGTACCAATAGAGGAACAATCAGTGACTTGAATGGCTATTTTTCTTTTGTAGTAGCAGCAGGAGATCATGTGGTTTTTTCGGCAGTAGGTTATCAATCTCAGAAAGTCACCATTCCCGACGGTTTCAAGCATGACAGTTATTCCATGATTCAGATGATGGAACGGGATACTATTTTGTTGAACGAAGCTGTGGTCTATCCCTGGCCTACTCCCGAAGAATTCAAAGAGGCCTTTTTGACCATTGAAGTGCCCGATGACGATTATCAACGTGCCAAACGAAATTTGGCGAGAGAAGTGCTAGCAGAAATTGGAGAAGTGATGGCGATGGATGGTGGAGAAAACTACAATTACCGAGCCCGTACTTATTCCCAAAACCTCTATACAGCTGGTCAAATGCAAAGGCAACGGATTTTTGAGCCGCTCGCCTGGGTAGAGTTTATCAAGGCATTGAAGCGAGGGGACTTCAAAAAGAAAGACAATTGACAATCCAGTAGATTGGCATTATATTGAACACAGATAAATTGCTCAATAGGAGTTTCAAAGCCACTTCTATTGAGCAATTTTTAAATAAGCATCTACGCTCCAAACTGCATCAAATGATGGTCTAAATGTTTGGAAAATGATACATTCCATTCTTTTGCAGTCAATGCGCCAAAAGAATGAGATTCTCTACCTTCAAAATGTGCTGCACCCAAAGCTTGCGTTTTGTGAAGGTAGTCAATCAGTCGTTGTTTTTCCGCTTCAAAATCTTTGTCTCCCTTCATTATAAATTGAGGCGCAGTCTTCCCATTTTTAGGATAAGGTTTTGGTCCAACCACCGCATTTTTAACAAACATTTTGAGCATAAACCTCACAAAGGCATTCGGTCTCGGATGTTTGTCTTCGTATGCCATTTCGTAGGAGACATTGCAGTGCGCCAACATTTGGTCAACAGTCATTTTTCCCCATTGTCCTTTTGTTGTTGGAGTAAGTTGATTGATTCTACCAATCGTTTCTGCTACATCTTTTGAATCAAAAAGGTTTTTCATTTCGGTATTTTTAATTGGTTTGATAAAAGCAAGTAAAAATACTAAAAAAAATAGTTTTATGAATTATTTAACAGCTAAAAGCTATCTATTTTTTAAAATCCATTGATTCCCCACACCCACAAGTCAAATTATCCGAATACACCTGCTTCTCCAGTCGGTAGCCTTTTTGGTAAGGGTAACCTCCACCAATCCCCAAATTTTCGGTTTTGATGGTATAAAGACAGTCAAAATTCATTACACTCTCTTTCTCCTTCAAATCATTCGGGTCACAAAAAGGATTTACCATCGAATTACAATTGGTCGTAACCAAATTCCCCAACACATTCTCCAACAAATGTTTGATGTCCATTTCGTATTCCACGACCAAAGCCTCTTCCACATCCGACGCAAAACGCCCACAAGGTTCACCCGTTCGCACAATCGAATCTTCGTAAATTTCAAATTTGTCGATAAAAAAGGAATGAACCGTTGCCACCTTCCGAAACTCTGGATTGTCTTCAAAAACCAAGGCATCAAAAGTAGGCGTAAAAGATTTGTTGGACTTGTCAAAATAAGTAGGAGAAAGTGGGGTCATTTTGGTGTCC
>JBGCDY010000667.1:0-5987 GCA_045105835.1 Chitinophagales bacterium | reverse complement strand
TATTATTTTTTGGTTTTTTCTTTTTCGTTGTTGGGCGTTTGGGGTAAGTCGGGCGTTCTGTTTTTGGAGGAGGTGGAGCAGGATTTGTATTGTTGTTATTGCCGCAACCTATCGCATTGCTGTATAGGTATTGAATCCCTTGAAGGTCTCCACTACTCAGTTGATTTCTTTGCCCCATAGTATTGGGACAACCACTTCGCCCTTCACAACTAATGGTTTGAGCACCTGTAGAGCTAAATGCCCAAGCAGGATAGTGCATGATGGAATGATAATCGTAAGAACCTATATCAATTCCTGAAGAAACGTGTTTTTGGAAGTTTTGCTGCTGCGAAGGGTCAATATTCTCCCAGTTCACCGAAATATAACTGTCTCTATCAGAGCGGGATTGTTCGTGAAACAAACCGATGGCATGGCAAATCTCATGGACAACCGCACCAAAATCACAATTGCCAATATTGACTTCCTGCATACCTCCTTGCCGTCCGACATAAGACCAACAGCCAAGATTGTAGCGTACAAACTGAACATAATCTCGTTCATTGCTTCGAGGCACGAGACAAATATTGGTATTGGAAGACAGGTAATCAATGGCATCCAATATGTTTTTTCTTTCGGGGTGATTGGCAGTTATTTTGTAGGGAATGATGCCGTCTGTCCATCGGTAATTACTGGAGGCAATGGCTACTGCGCCTTGCATAAAACGACTGGTTGGATTGTGATTAATGGCGATGTCTCCTTCTAAAAACGCTCTTCCACCATCCATTTCTACCGTCAATGTTTGCGCCTTTTTGTGAAAAGGCAAAACAGTCGAAATACGCTTCAACTGACTTTTTGTGTCCTTACTGCAAGCATTGGGTTTGTAAAGTTCTTGTGCATGTAGAAATGTTGGAATTGAAAGTGTGAGCATGAGGAGCATACCAATAGTGCGAAGATTAAAGCATTGGTACAACATGATTGTGTAATTTTTTAGGATGAATCTGAATCTATTTTTAGTATTCATTCTTAGACGATTAAAGCTCCAAATGGATTAATAAAATTGTTAAGAAAATCAATAAAAATAAAAAAAATCAAGTTTTTTGTCCGAAACCAAGTTTTCAATTCGTCTAATATAGTGTGATATCAATAAAGCTAAAGTTTTGAAGTCGATACTCGCAAACCTTTTAACCAAAATGAAAATAAAAAGAGGTTTTAAGGTTTAATTTTTACTATGGCGGTCGTTCTATGTAGAGGCATAAGCGGCCGTTTTTCTTATTTAGTAAGAACTAAATCTTGCGTTTTTTACAAAAAAAACTCTGTGTCTCAGTGCCTCTGTGTTCAATAATCACCGAAAACGCATCAAACGAAAAGCTTCTCCCTCTGCAAAATCATTTCGGGCATCACTCGGCAACTCCAAAAAACCATCCGCATCTACCAAATTCGCCAAATCACCAGAGCCTTTTCCTTCAATAGGCACAGCCCACAATCTACCATCCTTGCCATACTCCAATTTCACTTGCAAAAAATAGGTCAAGGCAGGTCGAAAATGAAAATCCTTTTTGAGGACTGCAAACTCCTCTTTGAATGAAGCCAATCCAAAACTCTTTCGCAGCCAAGGCTGAACATAACGGTGAGCGCACATAAAGGACGAAACAGGATTACCAGGCAATGCAAAAATATGTACTCCATCATCCGCTGTTTTACCAAACCAAAAAGGCTTGCCAGGGCGTTGAGCTACTTTGTGAAACAATTTTTCAACCTTCAATTCCTCCAAGACTTCTGGCACGAAATCCAACTTCCCTTTCGATACGCCACCACTCAGAATAATAACCTCAAATGCTTCCAAATATTGCGAAAGTTCGTGACGAATCAACTCTTTGTCGTCTGGCAAATGTCGAGTTTCTGCTACAATCCCCCATTGAAGCAGTGCCATCTGGAGTGAATACACATTGGACTTTCGGATTTGATGCGGCAAAGGCATTTCACCCACCTCCACCAATTCATCTCCCGTAGAAATAATCACCACTTTCGGCAAACGATTCACCTCCAAATGTGTTTTTCCAACCGTTGCCGCTACACCAATTTCAGCAGATGAAATGACTCGACCTTTTGGTACAATCAAGTCGCCCGTTTTTCTGTCGTTCCCTTGTCGGTGGGCATTTTGTCGTTCCCTGATGGAATCAATTACAATCGTTGCCTTGCCATCTGCAATTTCCAAATCCTCATAGCGAATCACCGTATCTACATTTTTAGGCAAAATCGCCCCCGTCATCACCTCCAAACAATTGCCTGCCTCCTGCAAAGTTTTCTGCGCCATTCCCGCCGCCTGCAATCCTTCAATCAAAAATGTTCGTTCTTCTGCTGCAAAAGCTTCATATTGAATGGCTATTCCATCCATTGTCACCCGTGTAAAAGGCGGAAATTCTCGGTCTGCACACAAATCCTCTTGCAGCACTCGCCCCAATGATTCGGTAAAAGACACTTTTTCCGTGCCGAAATTTCGGGTATGATTGAGAACTATTTGAGTAGCTTGTTGAATAGGAATCATGTTGTTTTTGTTTTAAAAATTGCTAAAATGCTGAATAACGATGGGTTTCGAAACCCGTCGCTATTCAGCATTTTTCAAAATCACCTCCAAATCCTCAGGTGTATCCACCGATGGCGATTCAAAATGAGTAACAGCCGTTTGTATTGAAAAACCATTTTCGAGCCAACGCAATTGTTCCAAACTTTCGGATTGTTCGAGGAGGGAAGGAGAAAGTTGGGTGATTTGCTGCAAAGTTGTACGGCGGTAGGCATAGACTCCAATGTGTTTGAAGAAAGTGTGGGATTGCAGCCAATCGCTCTTTGGGGTGTTTCGGAGGTAAGGAATACATTGACGGCTAAAATACAACGCATTTCCATTTTCACCCCTCACTACCTTAGGTTTGTTCACATCCCAAAGTACTGCTTCCTTTTCAATCGGCTTCACCAAAGTCGCAATCTGCGTTTTCTTTCGTTCAAACAAAGCCACCAAAGCATCAATCTGTTGGGGCTGAATAAAAGGCTCGTCCCCTTGTATATTGACCACAATATCGGGCTTGATTCCAGTTCCTACTATAGCTTCAATCTTTTGGACAGCTTCTTCGCATCTATCTGTTCCGCTTTGGTGAGTTTCAGCGGTCATCACCACATTCCCACCAAACTTTTGGACATGCTTCGCAATCCTCGCATCGTCCGTTGCCACATACACAGCCGCAATACTTTTCGCTTTTTGGGCTTGTTCATATACTCTTTGAATCATGCTTTTGCCACCGATGTCTGCCAAAGGTTTGCCTGGGAATCGGGTGGAAGCATAGCGAGCTGGAATGACAACAATTGAAGTGAGAGGCATGGAAACGAAAATTGAAATGTAAAAATGAAAAGAGGGGCATTAATGATTTTCTGTATCATCGAATTATTGATGTTCGATATTTAGTCCATGTCTTCAAAACCACAAAAAACATCCCCCTAACCCCCTTCAAAGGGGGAATTCACATCAAAACTCCCCCTTTGAAGGGGGTTAGGGGGATGTTCCACAAAGATTTGAAAATCCATGAAAACAAAAAAAATGCCCATTGTGTAGCTGCAAATATACACAATGGACACCTTTTATTGTATCGCTAATTCCAATCGTTTCCACTCACTACTTTGTTGCCACAGTAGTAGTAGAAGAAGTAGTTTTAGCTTCTGTGGTACAACAATTGCTGATATCACAACAGCCTGGAGGACACAATGCAGACAGGGAAGCAGGCAAAGAAGTCAAGGAACTAAAGAAAGAAGCCTTGTCAATAGATTTTTTGTTTTCAACAAGTTCTACGCTTTCAGCCATTTGCCCATCTTTTTTACAGTCAGGACTAGGTTTGCAGTTAGGGCTTGGCTTGCAACCTGACGTATTAAATTGAGACAATACTCCCAAGAAAGAAGCTTGTGTAACGGGTGTGGTGTTTTCGGTAGCAGCAGCTGAGGTCGTTTTCCCCACGCTCGAATTGCAGTACTTTTGCATGTCTGCCACAGAACAACAAGCTTTGCTTACTGGCGTTTTGGCTTTGCAGCTAGTAGCAGCTTTTTTACAAGTTCTTGTGTTCTGGGTAGTTTGTGCCTCTGCAATAGTCAGTGAAAGAAGGGCGAAAAAGCCCATTAAGAAAATCAATCTTTTCATGTTTGAAAATTTAAAATGTGAAAAATTAAGTGTCACGCATTTCTCTCTGCGCTCACTGCAAATGTAGCGGCTTTCTACACTGACATCTGTTTTGGACTTGTTAGGAACTTGTTAAGGACTTGTTAAAGATTCGCAGAACAAAAAGGCTTTGGTTTATTTTGTAAAAGTATGAGATAATGAATCTGTATGGTTGAATAAATTCAAGCTGTGCTTTTATCTAACGGCGAATTCATTCGCTGACACGTTCTGCAAGGTTTAACTTGATTGAGAAACGATTTAAGCCATTGATTTTCAATTTATTTTTACAAAGAACTTTTTCATGCTCTCAATTGCAGCGATTGAAATCGCCGTTATCGAGACATCAATAATGAAACACAAAACCAAGTACCATGATGCGATTGAACAATGTTAGGTTGATTATTGGAGCTTCAACGGTGGCATTGATTGCCCTTGTTTTTTTTCAGGTCAAATGGCTCACGCAAGCAAAAGATTTGATTGAGACGGATTTTGAGCAGAAAGTTCGGATGGCATTGTGTTATGCAGTTGAAAACAACAAAACAGAGGCGGATACTTTGGGTTTCAACTCGACGAGTTTCAATTCAATGAGCGTCTGCAATTCACACGACAGCAATGGTGTGATTATCAAATCCCTCAATGAACAACCCATTGGAGGAGACAAATTGCAGGAATCTCTTTCAGCGGCACTCAATTTTTATGGCATCGACATGGACTATGAAATGTCTGTTTCGAACAACAATGAAATGTCTTGCAGCCAAGAATCTGCCTATTGTTGTTCCCTTTTCCCCTTCAAAAGCGAGGAGGAATCTTCGATGATGCTCAATGTGCAATTTCCGAACAAGACAGAATATGTATTGGGGCGAATTGGTTTTATGTTGAGTTCTTCGATTATGATACTGCTCTTTGTGAGCATTGTTTTTTTGCTTGCCAATTATACCTTGCTGCGTCAAAAACGCATTGGTGAACTGAACATTGACTTCTTTAATAACATGGCGCATGAATTTCGCACGCCTTTGACCAATATCTCTTTGGCGAGCAAGCTTTTGGTCAAAAGCAAGAACGAATTGAAGGAAAACCGTTATTTGGAAGTCGTCAAGCGAGAGAACAAGAAATTGCTTCAACAAATAGAACGGGTTTTGTACCTCGCAAAATTGGAGAATGGGGATTACCAACTTCAAAAAACGAGTATAGACCTTCAAGATTTGATTCAGGAAGTGGTGATAGATATGGATATGCAAATCAAGGAAAAACAGGCAATCATTGACTTCCAAATTATTGGCGAAAATGAATCGTGGCAGATAAACGGTGACCGACTACATCTCGGTAATGCCTTCCGCAATTTGATTGACAATGCCTTGAAGTATTCCGATGTGGATGCACAAATTCAGATTCGTTTGCGGAGGAAAGAAAATGGCATAACAGCGAGCTTCAAAGACAATGGTAGGGGGATTGCAAAATGTGAGCAGGTGTATATTTTTGAAAAATTCAGCCGAATATCTAACCAAAATGTCCACAACCAAAAGGGTTTTGGATTAGGTTTATCGTATGTCAAAATGATTGTGGAGGGGCATGATGGTTTTGTGGAGGTGATGAGTGATTTGCACAAAGGGAGTCGGTTTGATTTGTTTTTGCCTTTGGGGTAGAGTCATCCAGAAATATATACCGCCCTGAAAGGGCATTGGCAATAGCATGGGGCAACGCCCTATGGATGAATAATCGTAATTTTTAGCCCTGAAAGGGCGCAAGCTTGTAATTGTATTTGCTTACGCCCTTTCAGGGCTAAGGGGCTTTTTTCCTATAACACAGGGCGTTG